>NZ_JBGQQY010000055.1:0-13412 GCF_045528545.1 Ruoffia sp. FAM 26254 | reverse complement strand
TTAACCCGAAGCCACCGCGGTTTCCAGCAAGCTGAAGCAGAGCTATGGGAAATGTTTGGAACACTAGCAGAGAGCTGATTTTTTTACAGAAGGAATTCTTTATTTACACAAACTTCTTGACGCTCCCTAGATTATTCATGAGTAGGCTCCTTTGCTTTTATTTGAGATTAGTATAAATGATTATAAATTAAAAACAACCTTTTTATCTCATTTATTTCTAATTAATTTATTTGAGGCGCACTTCAATATCACGTAAATGTTGATATAACAGCACAAAAAGCCCTGTCTTGATATCAGAGAATACTAAAACACCCTTATCATTAGAATTTATTCTAATAATCAGGGTGCCTTCTATAATTTTTTCAACATAATGGAATCCATCTGCGCGTCGTATCCCATATAGAACGTGTGCTCACCAACCCGTTGGTAGCCCATCTTCTCATAGAAAGCTAACGCATTATAATTATGTTCCCACACCCCTATCCAAATTCCAGTTCAGTTAAGTTCCTTTGCACGAGCGTGAGCGAATTCCAGTAGCTGGTTCCCATAGCCTTTACGCTTATGCTGAGGGAGTACATAAATTCGGTCCAATTACACCTTTAAGTCTTCTTCGGTATTTTGGTCTTTGAATGTATCAATAAACATTTTAATGCTAATAACTTGTAACTGTTCAACATCACTTATCTTGCATTGAATAAGCTCTGTCATCTTTATCGCCTTGGTCTGTTTATTATACTAAAATGATGTATTGAGCTGACTATTCATTACTCAATAATTGTTCTTTCACAAATCTTGCGTATGAAGCGTGCGTTTTAAGTAATTCTGAATGAGTTCCACTTCCAGTTACTTTTTTATTATCAATAAAATAAATATTATCCGCATCCATAATCGTTGAGAGGCGATGCGCAACAACAATCGTCGTTTTTGAACCCATTAATCTTTGTAAACTCTGATTGATTTGATACTCCGCATCCGCATCTAAGTTTGACGTCGCTTCATCTAGCAAGAGGATTGGTGTGTCTCTTAGGACAGCTCGAGCAATATGTATTCTTTGCTTTTGTCCACCTGAAAGTCTTGACCCTGCTTCCCCTACCACCGTTTCTAGCCCATCATGCAGCTTTGCTATCGTTTCTTCTAGATGAGCGAATCGAATTGCGTACTGAATTTGATTTTCACTTGGAGAGTAATCTAAACCAAATACTAAATTTTCTCTTATAGTTCCACTGAGAATTGAAATATCTTGAGATACAATGGAGATGTTGTCGCGCCAATCAGATAGTTTAAAAGAATCAATCTCATTCTCTTTTGAGATAATCTTACCATTTTTAATGGGATAAAATTGCATTAATAGATTTAATATTGTTGACTTCCCTCCACCAGAAGGACCTACAATCGCAGTCTTCTCTCCTTCTTTAAAAGTCATGCTAACACCTTCCAAAATGGGCATTAGGTTTAATTCATCAGAATATATTGATTTCATATTCACAATTAATTCCTCTGAATTCGTGTTTATCTTTGGATAACCAAATGATACATCTATAAAATTAATTTCTCCGTAATTGAATAGTTTGCCTTCATCCAGATTTTCTACCTCAATATCTTGTATTTTCGATAGCTTCTGTATGGCCCCTTCCATCTTCCCTTTTTGGGCAAAAAAACCTGAAAAAGATCCTAAAGGATTAATTAATTGAAATAAATAAATTAAAAATGAAATTAAAGTTCCTACTGATAGAGTTCCCTGGTTAACCCTTAGACCGCCATAACTGAAGATTAAGGCAATTGAACCAAATATAAGAAGTAACCCAATAGGTTGTACAACTGCATATAGTGTAGTGTTTTTTGATGAAATATGCCTTAAGTCTTCAGTATAACCTTGAACTTCCTTGTATGCGAATTCCTCAGCTACACTACTCTTTATTAAAGACATATTTTGTAAATATTCTAAAATCAAGCTACTCAGTCTACTCAAAGAGTTTTGTTGTCGAATTGAGTAACGAGAACTTAATTTCGTTAAAGGAATCAAAGGAATTGCAACGAGTGGTAAAGATATTAGAAGTATGCTAGTTAATTGCCAGTCTAAAAACAGTAAAGCGATGAGTGTACCTACTACCGTCACAATACTTGAGATAAATGTTGGTAATGATTGTGTAATGAATTGTTGAATGTGATTAGTATCATTAATAATTCTATTCGCTAACTCACTAGGACTATTTAAATCAAAAAAAGCCTTTGGGGCGTGAAGTAATCTATTCATAAAACTATTTCGTATGTGCTTAATTTGATAATCTCCATCACGTGCCATCATTGTATGACCCACTGCTACCATAATTGCTTGAAGAATAAATAAAATAATAGTTAAAACAATCGGCGATAGAAAGTTGATTAAGCGAACTTCCTCCACCAATGCACTTACAGATATCGGTATCAACACGCCAACAATACTTGAAAGAAAAATAATTATTAAACTTATAATCAGTATGGGCGTGGCTTTTATAATTCGCTTTTTCATTTAATCTACTCCTTCATTAATTGCTGTAAGATGGGATTGTAATGCTTATATAATTCTTTCTCTTGGGAATTGAGTGAATAATCTGGATTAAATATCAAAAGGGAATGTAATAAATTAATCAAAAAAATTAAGTCTGTGTGTGAAAGAACAAAATAAGCAATGATTAAGGTTTTTAATATATCCTCTAACTCATTTCTAAATAATTGATCAATAATAATTGCTTTTACTACATGATTACATGATTTTAAACAACTTAATTGCTTCAAGGTTAATTCATCAAACCTACTAAGATTATATAAAAAAGAAGAAATGACTTCTCCTCTAAAACCCTCAAGTACTTGTATTGCACTTTTCGGGGATAACATATATTCATTCACTGATAAATATTCTTTAATTCTCTGTTTATTACTTATAATTGTATCTGGAGTCAATTTTCAATAACCTCTTTCAGTAATTTACCTACAAGAGTTGTATGATAAACATAATCAAACTGTTCTTTATGATTGGTAAAGTTTTGCTTACTCATTGTTGTAGGATATATAAATCCGTCTTTTGCTTGATTGTCTTTAATTGTTTGAAATGTCATCTCCATAATTAAGCGATCTACTTTACCAGACAAATTTAAAATATAGACACAAACAGCCACTTCTAAAAGAACATCAATGTCTCCTTTTCTTATTGATATTAATAAACAGTCCGTCAATATTTTTACTAACTCTGAATAATCTTCTTCAAAACAAAAATTTGTACAATTGAAGTAAGTACAGTAAAAAATGGTATGCGTAATTGAATATATATAATTTCTGTTTGCTAACAATACTAAAAGATTCTTATCTTTAATCAGTTTATACAGAAAGCTATTAAAATATGATTGTTGCATATTTTCGCTATTATTTTCTTTATTGTACAACGAGTCAATCGCCAATACTTCTGAAATACGATAATTAGGAAAATTATTATAAGTTAAATATTCAATTTTTTCTTCAATAGATTAATTATTCAAATAAAATTCGTACATATATTTCAATGCTTTTGAATAATGTATCTTATCCTTACTATACAATAAAATTTGATAATATTCAGCTTCAGACTTACTATCTTTATTAAAATGGTGCAAATTGTCTTCAACCCAACAATTTGCACCATTATAAATATTACTAAAATCTAACATAATTAGTTTATTGACCAATCCATATTTAAGAGGTCTTTTTGAGGTTTTTTTAGTTCAAATTCTAACATATAATCAGTCGTTAGTAATTTTACAGAAGCAAAAACTCCATTTGGCTCAATATCAAATTTTGCACCATTGAATTTGTTTTTTAATTTATTCATATAATTTTTTTCCATTGTTTAATTCTCCTCGTATATATATATTTTACTGTGATTTTTTAACACAGCACTTTAAATTCTATCTAATCTGTGTATGTCGCAGATATTACGTTATCTTGTTTATTATTCTTCTTACACTATAGATTTCACAAAATATGCTTTATACTAATTACTATGATTTTCTATACTAAGAATATAATTTTTTAATTAACTTAAGGAATATTTTTGTTGTAAATTAAAGTACAAATAACCTATATTTAATTAGACACTAATTAAGTTAGATACATTTAATATCAAGTCATTTTTTCAATTAAGATAGAATTACCTTTTTCATACTTTTTGGAAACGTATTCTCAGAGTCAATATCAATAATTTCTATAATATCAGAAATTATAATCTGTCTATCATTAGAGTTATAACTTAAATTGCATGCAACAAAAATCAGAATCACTAAAAAAATCGATTAAGATATCTTATTATTATTCACCTCCATTAAGTAACAAGTTGGAAAGCATTCACTTTCTATATTAATATTATCTCTCAAAAATGATTATAAGCAAGCCTCGTTAACTATATTAAACTGTCATTAGTGCACATCACATTATTCTAATCATAATCTTCAAAAAAATTAGACTTTCCTTGTTAAATATATTAAACTATGCATTAATAACTTAAAGGAGGCTATCTATGGATTCAATTGGCCACAGACTTAAAGTAATTAGGCTAAGTAAAAAAATGACACAGCAAGATCCGGTAACCGAAAATATTACTAAAGGATTCATTTCCTTAGTTGAGAATGGAAAGTCTAACTTATCAGTGGACAAATTTAGAGAAATATCTTATCAATTAAATCTTTCCTCTAAAGAAATAGGTTATTTAATCATTAACAATCAAATGCTAGATCAAAAACAATTACTTTCAAAACTATCTACGGCAATACTACATGATGATCTTTATTTACTTAACTTACTTTATAAACAAGAGACGGACTATTTTAGCAAATCAGGTAATATCAGACACAAGCACAACATTGATTTCATTATATTACACATCTATAAAATAAAAAAAATTCAAAACACTGAACCTTTAGACAGAATTTTGAATTATCTGGATAGTGTTGAGGAATGGATGACTTATGAACTAAACCTAATAATTAATTTATTACCCTTTCTTACAGAACAAGTTTATCCTCATTGGTTAACCAAAGTCGAGCATCACATTAGTAATAATATGGAAAGTAATAAACTACGACAGACTTTTTCTAAGATTTACATGAATCAAATATGGATGATATTACGCGAAGGTCAGTCTGAAAATTTACCTACTGTAAAAATTTATATTCACGAAACTGAGAAATTAATACAAGATACACAACTATACTACGATAAGAATAAATTATCTTTTTTGAAAGGTCTTTACACAATTTCTCAAGGTCAATATCAATCTGGCCTTAGAGTATCTGAAAAAGCAATCGAATTAATGTATCATTTTAATGACGAGCACACAGCAAGAGCTCATTCTAAATCTCTGGATGAATTTGTTAATATCATCAAAGAAAAACATCACATTAATACTTTCGATTTAATGTGACGCAAACTAATAGTCTTAATCATACAAAAATACACTTAAGTTTGAATAGTTCAAATTTAAGTGTATTCTTATATTTATTCCGCCAACTGCTTAACTACTTTTTTCAACAAATTTATCCATCGTTCAGGCACTACAGACTTATCAAGCAACACTGCATATTATGTTCTATCATTATTGTAGAAAGATTAAATATCCGAATTAATTATTTTTATCTGTCTCTTTATCTTCAGTTAGTTTATACATCACATCAAACTCATCAGCAACTTCTGAAAAATCTTCGCTAAACTCTAAAGAATTAATTCTCTGATCTCCTACTCTTAATGTCCAACTGCCATTATTCTCTGAATACCGATAAGTTGGATTCGTAATGATGAAAACATGTAAAGCGTATTCTTCATATTTTTCATTTGACTCCTCGTCCACATATTCAATAGTAGGTCTGTCCTCAGATGTATCATTATTTTTAGTCGGATCTGATAACTTAGTTAGTTGATTATTATTAGTTAAATAAGCTCCAAGATCATCTGTAACCAACTTTCGATTTGTTGTTTCAGTTGTATATGAGTCTAGGTCATTTAATAACAATACAACTTCTTCTTCTGAAAATATATACCCTTTAATCGCAGAATCCTCATCGGTCATATATATGCCATCAATATCAAACTCTTCATCACTATTTGCGAATACAATATTTTGTTCTAAATTACCAAATGTAAATAGAACACAAATTGCTATAATAAATCGTATACTTTTTTTCATTTTTATTATCCTTTCGATTCTTATTAATAAGTTAACCTTTAATAACTAAATGACATTATGAAATAGTGTACTACTACACAAAACAATGAAATTGTTCATTTTTTACCTTTATATACGAAGAATCAAAATCTATAATCTCAGTCATATAAATAGGCATGAATTTTGTATAGTTAATGGAAGCGGTTAATTTATAATTTTATTATATAATAAAATCAACTATAAACAACCCTAGTTAATTATTTTAAACTTTAAATAAGGTGATTTTTGAGAATTTATTTCGATTCTATTAGGTGATATAAAATTCCTCCCGAAAAGTCGTTGACATTTTCAATGTATCTACTTTTGAGGGAGTATATCAATATGCATAAACTAGGCTTTATTAGGCTACACAACTACAATTTCGAAAAAGCATCATTAAATTCACATCTAACAACAAGAAAATATTATTCTCGATACCAGCTTTGGAATCATTACAACTTAACTGTTTCCAATTTAATTGCTATGATAACCGTTTCGGTCGTTGACTGCGTTTAATTTTTCAAAAAGCTATTTCACTTTCTATAAAACAATCGAGTTGATGTATTATTTTATGATGCACTTACACATCCCTGATACAAATTTTAAATATCCTATAATCACTTGTTAAACTGTATTTATAATAACTAAAAACCCCTCATCTCTAGACATAAATTCTAAAGCGAGGGGTATTCATATTTTTTTGATTTTATTACTCAGCTAATTCTTCAGCCGGTTTCTTTACTAACACACTTAATAAGATAGCTCCGACAATCCCACCAGCAAGCCAAGCCACGAGATACATCCATGGATTCGTTACACCACCGGCAAGAACCGCAAAGATTCCGCCGTGAGGAACATAACTCACACTACCAAATAACATACTTAATGCTCCAGCAACCCCACTACCTACTGCTAATGAAGGAATCACACGAAGTGGATTCGATGCTGCGAATGGAATAGCTCCTTCAGTTATGAAAGCCGCACCCATCACATAGTTCACTAAAGCACTGTTACGTTGTTCTGGCGCCCAAAGATTTTTGTTAAATGTTGCTGAAATAGCAATCGCTAACGGGGGAACCATCCCACCGATCATAACGGCTGCCATCACATCTGATCCTGCACCATTTGATGCTGTAACCAAAGCTGTACCAGTAACATAAGCTGCTTTATTAAGCGGTCCGCCCATATCAATTGACATCATAGCCGCAGCAACAAAACCTAGAACTACAGATAATTCAGATGGAATACTTGTTAATAAGTCTTGTAAACCTAACATGACTGCTCCCATGGGTGCATTCACGATAAAAAACATGATGAGACCCATGGCTAGAACACCTAGCACAGGATATAAGAAGATTGGCTTCATACCTTCCAGTGATTTTGGTAACCAACTTAAGCCTTTACGTAAGCACCAAACAATTCCACCCGCTAAGAAACCAGCGACTAAAGCACCTAAGAATCCTGATGCAACTGCATCTTCAAAGATTCCACCGGCATTAAAGGCTGTTAGAATACTTGGGTTAGCAAAAACCCCACCCATGAAACCAATCACTAAACCAGGTCGATCAGCAATAGATTGCCCAATATAACCTGCTAGTACTGGTAACATCATAGCGAAAGATAAATCTCCGAAAGTTTTTAAAGTATGAGCAATCGCATTATAACTTGCATCATCTGGATTCGCTGAGTTGATTCCCCAAAAGAATGATAAAGCAGCTAAAATCCCACCTGCGACGACGAACGGTAACATATGAGATACACCGTTCATTAAGTGTTTATAGAACTGACGTCCTAAAGATTCATTCTCCTCAGAATCGTCGGCTGACTGATCATATTGACTCGCGTGATAAATACGCGCATCAGCATTTGCGGCACGCTTCACTAATTCATCGGCTTTATTAATTCCGTCGGCTACTTTTGTTATAATAACTGGTTTACCATTAAAGCGCGCCATATCTACTTGCTTGTCAGCTGCTACAATAATCGCTGTTGCGCGTTCAATATCCGCTTTCGTTAATTTATTACCAACACCTGTTTGCCCATTTGTCTCAACTTTAATCGCATAACCGGCTTTATCCGCTGCTTGATTCAGTTTCTCTTCCGCCATATAAGTATGCGCAATCCCTGTTGGACATGCCGTTACAGCTAATAAGTATACATCATCCGCGTCTTGTGCTTGAGTATCTACTGCAGCAACTGTTTCTTTTGCTTGGTTTTCTTCTTCTTTTTCTGCTTCATATTCCGCAATGATATTTACAACATCTTCTTGAGTTTGAGCATCAAGTAAAGCTTGTTTTGCTTCTGGATTCATTAAGATACTTGATAATTTTGCTAAAGCTTGTAGATGTTCTCCGCCACCTTCAGGTGCAGCAATCATAAAGATTAATTTTGCTGGTTGACCATCGAATGACTCCCATTCAATTCCTTCTTGTGAGCGAGCAAAAACAATCGCTGCTTCTTTAATTGAAGCATCTTGAGCATGTGGAATCGCAATTTCGTCTCCTACACCTGTTGTAGATTGGGCTTCACGCGCTTCTAGTTTCTCAACATAACTGCCAACATCACTCACGCCACCTGCTTTGGCGAATTGTTCTGCCAAATGACGTAAAGTACTTGCTTTATCTGTTGTTGATAAAGTTAAATCCATCGCATCTTTTACAAATAATTGTGCTAGTTTCATTTTATCCACCTATCCTTTTTATTTCTATTTCTTTAATTAATTGATCTATCAATTCTTTTGTTGCGATTCCAACTGAAAACGCCGTCGCACTTCCTGATGCCGCTCCTTGCTTTAAACTGTCCTCGTACTGACCACTTTCAATATATTTTGCTATAAATCCTGCGACCATTGAATCTCCGGCACCTACGGAATTGACGACTTCGCCTTTAGGCACTGATGATTGATACACTTCTCCCGTCTCTGTGAGTAACACTGCGCCTTCGCCACCTAATGACACGATAACATTACGCGCGCCTTTTTCTTGGAGCATTTTACCGTAATGAATCACTTCTTCAATAGAATCTACCTTGACATTGAAGATTTCACTGAGCTCTTGCGCATTCGGTTTAATTAAAAATGGCTTATGTACTAAACAAGCGGTTAAAAGATCTTTATTCGAATCCAATACAAAATCAACCTGTTTACTTGCGCATAACTCAGCCACTTTAACGTAATGGTCGCTAGTCATACCTGGCGCAGCATTACCGGCTAGTAAAACCGTATCTCCTTTGACTAATACTTCATTAAAATAATTAAATAACTTCTGAATATCCTGCTCTTGAATAACTGGTCCATTAGCATTAATTTCAGTTTCTTGATCTGCTTTTATTTTGACATTAATGCGCGTAATTGCATCAATGTCAACAAATTCAGGTTGTATGCCTTCTTCTTTTAATGATTTTTGAATAAAATCACCTGAGAAGCCTCCTAAAAAGCCTGTCGCAATATTGTGATGTCCTAGTCGCTTTAAGATAACGGACATATTAATACCC
This sequence comes from Ruoffia sp. FAM 26254, assembly GCF_045528545.1. Lineage (NCBI taxonomy): Bacteria > Bacillati > Bacillota > Bacilli > Lactobacillales > Aerococcaceae > Ruoffia > Ruoffia sp. FAM 26254. The sequence continues at coordinate 3,715 of NZ_JBGQQY010000055.1, read as the reverse complement.
TTACCTCCAGCCACATATTCATCTCGCTTCACGCGATTCAATTCACCTAGGTGAATCACATCTGTATTCATAACTAAATCCACTGCGGGATTAAATGTAATTGTATATAGCATTCTTTAAACTTCCTTCACTTTTGTATATTTTTCGTATTTTAATCTCACGGGTTCTGGCAATGTATTTGTAATAATCGATGCATCTTCCAGTTCAACTATTCGACAAAATGATATTTTATCAAACTTACTACTATCAGAAAGTACATAAACTTGATTCGCTTGATGAATAGCTGTCTGCTTAACACTCGCCTCCTCACGATCAGGCGTTGTAAAACCGTACTGAATATCAATTCCGTTTGTCCCCATAAAAGCTTTTGAGAATTGATACTGTTTCAATTGATTTTTCGCGTCAGTTCCAATCATTGCGCGTGTTTTAGGCTTGATAAACCCACCAACTAAAATCGTCTGTATATCCATCTCTGTTAAAATATTCGCAATTTCTAAACCATTCGTCACAACTGTAATATTTTCTGCTTTGATAAAAGGCAACATTGAAAGTGTCGATGTTCCGGCGTCTATATATATAAAATCATTCATTTCTATTAACGTCGCTGCGTACTTTCCTATATGTTCTTTTTCAGTCATAAATTGCTGTGACTTCTCTTTCACACTCGGCTCTGTGTCTACTGAGAAAATGCGTTTAGCGCCCCCGTGAACTCTCACTAACTCGCCTAACTCTTCTAACTGAGATAGATCTCGTCTCGCTGTGGATTCAGAAGTCCCCGTTGCTCCAACGATTTCTTGTAGCTTCACAATTGAATTATCAGCGAGTAACTTGCGAATCGCTTGATATCTCTCCTCTGTAAGCATTTTCATCACTTCCTTACTAATAAGATACACCAAAACCAATCATAAATCAATCACTTTCTTTCAAATAACGTTACATTCATTCAACTTCAATCATAAATGCGGATGTGATATGTGGATTCGCCAACTCAGGAAAACGAGCTAGCGAAGTTTTGCTGGATTCACCAGCTCAAGGGCACGAGCTAGCGAAGTTTGGCTGGGTTCACCAGCTCAAGGGCGCGAGCTAGCGAAGTTCGACTGGATTCGCCAACTCAAGGGCGCGAGCTAGCGAAGTTTGGCTGGATTCGCCAGCTCAAGGGCACGAGCTAGCGATTCCACACAATCCCAACTTATTTTTAAAAAAATAATGGCCAACCTAATTCGGTTAGCCCTTTATATATATTTTAATTTAAATAATCCAATGCTACTTTTACAAATGCCGCTGTCGCCATATAGAATAGTGATTCGTTCACATCAAACTTCACGGGTTGGTGTACGTGGAACTGGCCTTTAATATTAGATGGATTTGATAAGAAGAGGAAAGTCCCGGGTGCTTCATATAGATAGTACGCGTAGTCTTCACCGCCCATTAATGGCTCTTCAACTTCAACTAAATGACCTGATAAAATTTCTTCTAGCGAGTTCACAACTTCAGTTGTCACTTGCGCGTCATTAGTCACAGGTGGATATTTATAGTCGTAGGTCACGACACCTTCTACATCCAATGTTGCACCAATTCCGCGCGCAGTTTGTTCAATCTTCCTATCTAAAGGCACCTTTATCTTACTGAACAACTCCGTGTTAAAGCGTAAAGCAATCGCCTTTACAATTCCTTCCCCTGGATTGTTCACAAAATCTGCTTTCAATTGTATCATAATAATTAAAACGATGGTGAAACAACCTATAACAACCGCAATAAGTTGCCAAAGAAAGTGTTTCAACTCAAAATTTTGAATCTTCGGTCTCCAAAAATCTACTGAAACTCTTAATACAAACGACACATTTATTTGAAAATATTGCAACAAAGGAAAGCTCTTTCCAAGTAAAATGACTTGGGAAATAACTAATATAATATTAAAAATCATGGTCAATTCACCAAATGATAGTGGGTCGAGCTCATTCAACACTAAAGGAATTAATGTGAGCGCAGACGTACTTAAATTGGCATGAGCAACTAAATTAATGCCTAAACCCATTATTATAAAACTTAATTGTAAATATAACATAGATATAAAAATTGACTGCTTTTCAAAGTGTAACCCCTTCCATTTCATTATAATAATAAAGATACATCTCACTAATTGAAAGATGTATCTTCATGGCTTACATATTTGTTCTAAGTATATCTAACGCTTTATTAAATTCTGAAATTGTTTCTGCTTCATCTTCTTTTTCACGCATCTCTTCTAAGAACAATATTAATTCTTGATTCGGTGATTCTTCAGTTATCTTAGCAATTGCCCACGCTGCTGTCCCGCGAATCATTGGACGAGGATCTGTCTCGATTACTTGCAGTAACTTAGGTATCGCAGACTTTTCACGGTAATTGGCTAAAGCAATAATCGCATTTCTCTGAAGTGGTTTCTTACCACGCCATGATCCGGCCATTTTGCCAAAGCTCTCTTTAAATTCACGGTTTGATATATCCAATAAGGGTTCAAGTACTGGATTTGTTAGTTCTGGGTCAGGTTCCATTTCCTCATGATGGTGCGTATTTATTCCGCGATTATATGGACAAACAACTTGGCAAATATCACATCCGTAAATAACGCGACCCATCTTCTTCCGGAATTCTTCTGGCATATATCCTTTAGTCTGTGTCTGATATGAGAGACAGACTTGGGCATTAATACGACCGTCCCCAAGTAAAGCACCTGTAGGACATGCATCAATACACTTCATGCAATCGCCACAACCAAAAGGTACTTCTTCATCCGCTTCAAAATCAATATTCGTAATGATTTCACCTAAGTACACAAATGAACCGAACTCTTCAGTAATCAACAAGCCATTGCGCCCTATAAAGCCAAGCCCTGCCCGCTGAGCAACCGCAACGTCAACGAGTTCTCCAGTATCCACCATCGGTTTAAAATCAACTGAACCAATATTCTCCTCATCTGCGGCTTCTTTAATGTAGGCAATGAGCTTATTCATTCGGTCATTGAGAATATGATGGTAATCCGTTCCCCACGACGCACGCGCAAACTCACCTCTAGGTTTACCTTTCTCTGACCGTGGCTTCTTCATGCGAGAGGGATATGCTAAAGCAATCGCAATAATTGACTTTGGTTGTTCAAAAATCTTCTCAGGATAAATTCTTTCTTCAATGTTCTTATGTTCAAAGCCGGAATTATGTCCTGCAGCTCTTTGCTGCTTCAAGCGATCTTCTAAAGTATAAAATGGCTCCGCATGTGTAAAACCAATCTTATCAATCCCGAGTTCTTCAGCTTTTAACTTAATCTTTTCCTTTAGTTGTTGGTTCAAATCAGTCACCTCCACAAATCGACTCCTAATGTTAATCATATTATATCATCTGACCAATATATTAGAAGGAAAATATCTAAACAAAAAAAGAACAGAACCCTCGGGCTCTGCTCTCAATTAAACAATGCATGGCAACGACCTACTCTCACAGGACCAAAGGTCCAACTACCATCGGCGCTAAGAAGCTTAACTGCTGTGTTCGGCATGGGAACAGGTGTGTCCTTCTTGCTACCATCACCACACATTGTCTGTATATAAGTAATCTCTTAGATCACTCAAAACTGAATATCAACCTTATATTTTCTTACCTGCTAAACCTGAATTGGTTCGTGGTTAAGTCCTCGACCGATTAGTACTCGTCCGCTCCGTACATTACTGCACTTCCACTTCGA
>NZ_JBGQQY010000054.1:0-14059 GCF_045528545.1 Ruoffia sp. FAM 26254 | reverse complement strand
GTGGTGAATTAACCATATCAGAAAGGGGGTCTTTTTTCATCACCTAATGGGTGATGAAGCAGATTACTTTAAAGACTATTAAATCAATGTTAGGAAAGACTATTAGTAAAACTATGAATTATTCAGGGGAGATAAGTTATACTAACGATTTTCTAGGTGCATCTCAAGCAGGATGGAAAGCCATTCATTATACACCCTAAACACAGACGTGACAATCCAATGCATCCAACGTCGATTGAAAATATTTCTGAAATCATCAAACTTTTTTCTCACGCTCTAGCAATTATTCAGATTGCTTCACAAATAGTTAATACATCCATGCTAGATTAAGTCTAATATATAGGAGGAATTCAAATGACTAAAATTTTAATTATAGAAGATGATTTGGAATTAGCAAATATGTTCCAATCTGTCTTAGAACATGCGGATTATGACGTTAAAACAGTTGGTAACGGTGTCCTTGCTCTAGATTATTTAGATAAAGAATATGTTGATTTAATTATAACTGATATTATGATGCCAGAAATGGATGGCTATGAATTTGCAGAATCCATGCGTCAAATCGGAGACGAAGTCCCTATTCTAGTTATCTCAGCCAAAGATGATTATGAAGATAAGAAACTCGGCTTTAGAATCGGCGTCGATGATTATATGGTTAAACCTATTGATGTTAAAGAAATGGTACTGAGAGTTGAAGCTTTACTTCGCCGTTCTAAGATAGCGAACAGTCGCCATTTAATTATTGGAGACACAACTTTGAACCAAGATAACTTCTCAGTTACTACTGGCGACGATGTTTCATCACTGCCACAAAAAGAGTTTTTACTCTTGCAAAAACTGTTATCCTATCCGGATAAGATTTTTACCCGTCAACAATTAATGGATCAAATTTGGGGATTAGATACTCAAACAGATGAACGTACCATTGATGTACATATCAAACGATTACGTGATCGTTTCTCTGATAATGAAGACTTTAAGATTATGACCATTCGTGGACTAGGCTATAAGGCAGATGTAACACAATGAAAAAGTGGCTTGAATCACGCTTATGGATCTACTTTTCATTTGTAACTTTAATACTTACGATTGTTTTCGCTGCTGTATTAATTATTATAATCTTAGTTTTGGAAGAGTTTGCCCTATTGCCAAGTTTGGAGGGGTCTCCTAAACTTTCTTGGGTCATCCCTATCATCTTTAGTAGTGTAATTGGTTTAGTGATATCTGGAATTGTTATGATCCAAATTCTAAATCCAATTATCAAACTTAAGAAAGCGATGACCAAAGTGATAGAAAGTGACTTTTCAGTGCAATTGGATGAAAACGAACGGATTGCTGAAGTATCGGAATTGTATCATTCTTTTAATTTAATGGTCAACGAATTAAGTGGTATTCAACGTTTACAAAGTGACTTTACATCCGTAATCTCACATGAGTTCAAAACCCCTTTATCTTCGATACAAGGGTATGCACAGCTTTTACAGTCTCCTGATTTGTCCGCAAGTGAGCGGGAATCTTATCAGCATCGAATCATCGTTGCAACTAAACAACTTTCTGGTTTATCAGATAATATATTAAAATTATCAAAACTTGATAATCAGTCTATTTCAATTGAAAGAAAACCTTATCGTTTAGACGAACAAATCCGTGAAAGTATTTTAAGCCTCCACAACCAATGGGAGGAGAAAAACTTGACGATGACGATCGACTTAGATTCAACCGTGCTCTATGCCAATGAAGATTTATTGAATCAAGTTTGGATCAATCTATTAGATAATGCAATCAAGTACAGTGAGCAGGATGGACAAATCATCGTGCATCTAAAAGACTCAAAAGATTCGGTTGAAATTATTATCGAAGATACGGGGATTGGTATTCCTTCAAAGAAGTTAAATATTATTTTTGAGCGTTTCTTCCAAGTGGACGGTAGTCGCTTTAGCTCAGGTAATGGGCTTGGTTTAGCGATTGTTAAACGTATTATTGATATCCACGAAGGAACTATCGAATATCAAAGCGAACTTGGTGATGGAACGAAAGTCATCATTATATTACCACATAAGAAAATTGAACATATTAAATAAGTAATTCATGAGTATCCTATTCTTTTCAAATGAAAGGTCATTTGATTCTTCCTCTTAAGGATATCACGCATGAATCTGTTTACAGTAAAAGAGCGGGCACCATATTGCAATGGTGTCCGCTCTTGTTAAATTAAAAAGTGAATTAGTTACGACGGCCTCCACGACCACCGCGTTTACCTTCTGTATTACGACGTAAAGATGATAAGTTATCTTCACTATCTTTTAGGAATTGGTTCATTAATGAATCGAAGTCATTCCCACCACTATTGTTACTGTTGTTGCTTCTACTTTGTTGTGGTCTGCTATTTGAACTGTGGTTTGGTTTGCTATAGCTCCCTTTATTACTGTGACTTTGCCCTTTATGATCACTCGGTTTTTTATCGTGTGAAGGTGCAGGTCTTGTAGCTGCTTGATCTGGTTGTGCTTGCTCATTCGCTTTACGAATTGACAAGTTAGTCTTTCCATCTGGGGTGATTTTAAGAACTTTAACTGTGACTTCATCGCCTACTGATAAGATATCGTTAATATCTTTGACAAATCCATCTGAAACTTCACTAATATGAACGAGTCCTGATTTATTTTCTGGTAATGAAACAAATGCACCAAAGTTTGTTATACCTGTGACTTTACCTGAAACTTTTTGACCTACTTCAACTGACATTAATTACAATTTCCTCCTTGATTTTCTATCTATTGTAATGAGTAAGGGATTATTCTTGATTATCTTCTAAATCAAAAATAATTTCACCTGGTTTACTATAATAATAGTCACGTCTTGCAACATCTGCGAGGTATTCAGGATCTTGCATATGTTTATACTCTTCTTGTGCCTGAATGTTCTCTTGCATTGCTTCCTTTTCCAGTTCTTTTGCAATAGCTAACTCTTGTGTTAACGCATCTGATTCCAGATATGCTTGCACGAGAGGGACAGCGGCTAGTGTTACTCCGATAATACCTATTGCTAGAACACCTAATGTTTGCATTTTGAATGCTTTCTTAGGTTTGTTGTTTACTTCAGCGGGGTCAGCAGATACATTCCGATGTTGTCCCCATTGATTCGGAAGATACACAATTTTCTCATTTTTTCTATGATTATTTGTTTTCGATTGTTGCACGCGTTTCACCCCTTATTCATATCCGAGTATAACAGTATTTCCCTCAAATATCCAATCTAATTGATAAAATTTAGTGAACTGATTCGATTAAATTTTACTGCTCTAATCGTTCTTCCGAAATGATTTTGTACATATTTTGAGCATCTTCTTTTTTAGTTGATTCTTGCAATTCATTAACTTCAACGGTCATGAGTCGATTCCCGAAACGAATCGTTAACTCATCTCCGACTGCAACTGCTGAACTTGATTTAGCAATGTTACCATTAATTGTAATCCGTCCTTGGTCTGCTACTTCTTTAGCAACAGTTCGACGTTTAATTAAACGAGAGACTTTCAAAAATTTGTCTAGACGCATCTTTACACCTCCTGTGTTACTTGATTTAAGACATCAGCCGTATCTTTTGTGAAATTAATCAACGCAGATAGCCACTGATCATTATCTTTATTATATACATTTAAGCTGACTTCTAATTTATTTTTATTGATTTGTACTTTAGCTTGCAGCTGGACATTTTGTAAAGCTTGGAATATGTTCGCTCCTTGAAGATGCTTCGTGGCTTCTTCATTAAACGTGGCAATGACTTCTTGACGCTTACGTGTAAATGATAGGATACCTGCTTCAATACTGTAATGTTTAATTAAAGCAATATCTAATAAGTCTGAAACTTCATCTGGGAATTCGCCAAAGCGGTCAATCAACTCATCTTGCAAACTACGATAGTCTTCTTCTGAACTAATGTTTTGAATGGATTTGTAGACACCGATTTTTTGAATATCGTCATCAATATACTCACCCGGAATATAGGCATCAATATTGACTTGCCATTCAAATGAAGTCGATTCACCAAAGGTTTTCGCGCTATTGCCTTGACGAGCATCCACTGCTTCTTTAAGCATTTGTGTATACAGGTCGTATCCGACAGAATCGATGAAACCCGATTGTTGCTTACCAAGTAAGTCTCCTGCCCCTCGAATCGATAAATCTCGCATAGCAATCTTAAAGCCTGAGCCTAATTCAGTAAATTCACGAATCGCGTTTAAACGCTTCTCACTAATCTCATTGAGTTGTTTAAATGGCTCATACATTAAATAAGCGTAGGCTAAACGGTGTGTACGACCGACACGTCCTCTAAGCTGATACAAGGTTGATAAGCCCATATGGTCCGCATTTTCAACAAATAGGGTGTTTGCGTTCGGTATATCTACCCCTGTTTCTATGATGGTTGTTGTTACTAGGACATCATATTCTCCACCAATAAAGTCGACTAAGACACGTTCTAATTCTACTTCTGATAATTGCCCATGAGCGACAGCCACTCTCGCATCTGGTACGAGATTCGAAATTTCTTCAGCCTTTTGATGAATAGTTGCGACACGGTTATGCAAGTAAAAGACTTGCCCACCACGAGCTAACTCACGTTCAATCCCTGTTTTTACAACACCTGCATTCAATTCCATTACATAAGTTTGTACAGGAAATCGGTTTTGTGGTGGTGTTTCAATTAGTGATAAATCTCGCACACCAATCATCGACATATGTAATGTTCTTGGAATCGGTGTCGCTGTTAATGTTAATACGTCCACATCGGCTTTCAATTGTTTTAGTCTCTCTTTATGTTTCACACCAAATCGTTGTTCTTCATCGACAATTAATAGCCCTAAATCGTTAAATTCAATATCTTTTGAAAGTAGACGGTGAGTTCCGACGATAATGGATAACTCGCCTGATTTAATCTTTTTAATATTCTTAGTCTGCTCTGCTCGCGAGACAAATCGGCTTAACATACCTATCTCAAACGGCCAATCACTAAACCGCTCTTGAATCGAGTTGAAATGTTGTTGAGCTAGAATTGTTGTTGGTACTAAGAAGGCAACTTGTTTCCCGTCCATGACAGCTTTAAAAATTGCTCGAATCGCTACTTCGGTCTTACCGTAACCAACGTCTCCTACAAGTAAACGATCCATCGGTTTATCTTTTTCCATATCTTTTTTAATTTCTTTTGTACTTCTTAATTGGTCCGCCGTTTCAACATAAGGAAAGGCGTTTTCGAATTCTTTTTGCTCTGGGGTATCCGGAGTAAATGGATAGCCTTTTCGTTTTTCACGTTCTGCATATAAGGCGATGAGTTCGTCAGCAATGTCTTCAACTTTCGCTTGAACTTTTCTAACGGTTTTCTTCCATTCACTTCCGCCTAATTTGTTTAGTCTCGGTTGTTTTGATTCTGACGCGACGTATTTTTGTAGTTGGTTAATATTCTCAACTGGGAGTAAGACACGCGCATTATCTTCATATTCAATCGCAACTAAATCTTTATGAACGCCACTTATTTCCATCGTTTCAATCCCGACGTAACGTCCAATACCATGACTTAAGTGGACAACGTAATCGCCAACATCTAACTCGTTATAACTCTTAATTCGCTCTGAGTTTGATAAACCTTGTGGCGTTGCTTTTTTACGTCTTAATTGATTGAATAATTCAAGTTCTGTCACGACAACCCAGTTTTCATTCGGTAATTCAAACCCTTTGGCTAAAGAAGTCGTCACGATATTGATGGCACCCGTTTGAGGCTCGTCTCCCTCTTGGATAACCGTTGGATGAATATTATATTCTTCGAATAAATTCAGCGCTTTAACCGCATCTTTATTCGTTGACACGGTCACTTGAATTAATTTCTCTTGCTTCAACCATTGTTCCATCTCTGCTTTAATTAAAGGCATTTGATGGAAGAACTGATTCATGCTTCGATATTGAAAAGCAAAGACATCTGAAAAGCGAATATTTGCTAAACCACCTTGCATTAGTGAGAAATATTGGACCGCTACTTGGCTATTCGCTTGGCGAATTTCTTCATAGGCTTCTAATTGAATAGAGACCCCTGGCAAAAGCTGTCCTTTACTGATTTCTTGTTCGATCCAAAACTGATCTTGTTCAATGGCTTGAAATTCATTCTGTTGAATTCGTCCCAACTCCATGACGATTAAGCGTGCATCATCTTGTAAGTAATCAATGAGCGACGTGCCCTCTTTATCCCAGAAACCTAAGTAGGCATTGGCATACTTTAAAGGCTCACCTTGTTCCAATAATGTAAATTGCTCCGTTTGAACAGATTTCAATTGCATTTTTAATTCTTCGTCTTCTATTTTCTTCAGATGTTTATCTAAATGTTTCTTTAATTTATCTAAAATTTCTCTTTGATCATGGGGTGTAAATATGACATCTTGTGCGGGGTAAAACTCAGTCTGTTCAATATTCTCCATCGATTCTTGCGTTTCTGCATTGAACAGTCGAATAGAATCTAATTCCGTATCAAAAAAGTCTAATCGGACGGGTTGCTCTGCATTTAAAGGATAGAAGTCAACGATACTCCCGCGAACACTATATTCACCTGGGGATTGGACCATTCCTTCACGGCGATAGCCATATTGATTAAATAGCTTTTCTAAATCTTCTCTTTCAATATCCATCCCTATTTCCATCGGAAATACAGCGTCTTTCCAACGTTCCACTGGTGTGAGTCTCATGCGTAAAGCACCTGAAGATGCGACAATGATACAAGGTTCTCCGCTAGTTAATGCGTTTAATGCTTTAACACGCTCAGCAGTATTATCCATCGAAGAAATTGAATACATCACGGCTAATGACTCTTCATTAGGGAATAACAAAACGGGAACATCTGGTAATAAACTTACTAGATCTTCGAATAATTCATTTTGTTGTTTATGTCTTGGTTCAATCACTAAATATTGTTGAGGTTGGTTCAAATATTGTTGAGCAATAAATATAGAACGCGCACTATCGTCCAAGCCAGTAATGAGTTTGGCATCTGTATCCGTTGAATTGTTAATTTGATTGATGATTGGACTAAAAGGTTGTTTATACATTGTTGTCATTCTTTATGTCTGCTCCTTTCTTTTAAAAGAATAAATACGGATTTAGGGGCTCAGTAACTGACCCCCTTTAATCCATATATCTATAGTAATCTTATTCTACCATATCTTACTTATTATATTCACTCATAACGTGCTGGAAATCCTTGCCATCAAGCCAAGCTTCAATAGCATCGACAGTTTGATCAACCGCTTCATCGACAGCAATGCGATCTTCTGCTGTAAATCGTGCCAATACGTGATCGACTACTTTCCAACCGCCTTGAGGACGACCGATACCGATTTTAGCACGTTTGAATTCGTTCGTACCTAGCATATCGATGATACTTTTAATTCCATTTTGCCCACCTGAACTGCCTTTTTTACGGAAACGAACACGGCCAGGATCCAAGTCTAAATCATCATGAATAACTAATATATCATCAATATCAACACCATAATAACTCATTATTGGTAGTAATGCTTCTCCAGAAAGATTCATATATGTGAAAGGTTTCATTAGCAAAACTCTTTCCCCATTTCGATGCCAAATTGTATAGTCTGATCTGAATTTTTGTTCGGTCATTTCTAAATGATGACGTCTCAAAATCTCGTCAATGGCATCAAAGCCAATATTGTGACGGCTGCCGTTATATTTGCTACCAGGATTGCCTAAACCTAATATTAACTTCACTTTTATCACCTATCATTTCTTAATAAAATCTCTTCGGTAGTATATCACAAACCTACTTATAAATCCTGAGTTTGAATTATTTTCAATTTGGAAACGTTTAAACTATAATTAGTATTGAGTCATAGGTTTTAATTGTGATATACTGAACACATAATGAAAGGGGATTTTTATTATGACAGAAACATTAGATAATATTATTTTAATAGGCGACGGCGCGGTCGGTTCAAGTTTTGCATTCTCATTAACTCTTCAAGGTGTTGGACGAGAATTAGGTATTATTGATATCGATACAGATAGAACTGTTGGAGATGCGATGGACTTATCGAGTGCCTTAGCTTACCATTCAACTAAAACAATCTATTCAGCCCAATATTCTGATTGTCACGATGCTGATATTGTTGTCATCACTGCGGGAGCTGCCCAAAAACCGGGTGAAACTCGTTTAGACTTAGTTAATAAGAACTTAAAAATCTTTAAATCTATCGTTGGAGAAGTTGTTGCATCTGGTTTCGATGGTATCTTTCTAGTAGCGACAAACCCCGTAGATATTCTGACTTATGCAACATGGAAATTCAGTGGCTTCCCTAAAGAGCGTGTCATAGGTTCAGGAACGTCTTTAGATACCGCTCGTTTCCGTCAAGAAATTGCTTCATTAGTGGATGTTGATGCTCGTAATGTTCATGGATATATTCTTGGTGAACATGGTGATACGGAATTTCCTGTTTGGTCTCATGCTAATATTGGTGGCTTACAAATTTACGAATGGATTAAAGGTCATCCTGGAACAGATGAGGAAGCTTTAGCCAATGTATTCTTTAAAGTTCGTGATGCTGCTTATGAAATCATAAAACGCAAAGGAGCAACATATTATGGAATTGCTGCTTCCTTAACTGCCATCTGTCGTGCTATCCTAGATAATACACATTCTATCTACCCTGTTTCTGCATATTTAGATGGTGAATATGGTCAAGAGGACGTTTATATCGGAGTGCCTGCGGTGATAGGTCGAAAAGGTATTATCTCTACTGTTGAAATTCCTTTAAATGAATTAGAACAAGATCGTATGAACCATTCTGCAAATACTTTACGTGATATCATTAATGAAAGTTTTGCTAACTTAGAAGAATAAAAATTCACAAAATAAAAACCAGACCCAAGAAGATAAAACTACTTCAACGGTCTGGCTATTTATTTGCTCATATAACTAAAAAATACCTTACTATTCGTTCTGAGTGCGAATAGCTAAGGTATTTATCAGTATATATAAGGCTACTTGAATTCTAATTCAATTGTATTCGTTAATATATCACGGTAGCTGTAACTTATGCGATCAAAATCATTTTCGTCTTGATTCAAATCTACAATGAAGACTGAACGATATGTTTCTTTTAGGACACCTTTACGTTCTTTTTTCTTTTTACGTCCCAATTGAACAGTCACACTAATCTCTTCACCAACACGATCTTCCAAATAAGTCTTTATCTCTGATAATTCATTTGGCATTCCCAATCACCTCACCGTCACATTATAGCACGTTGTGATTAAAAAAGTCAATGATACCACAACTCTTGAATAGTGACAAGCGAATTTTTAATTAAATTTCACTTAATTTATTAAATAATTCTTCGAATTCATATACTGTTAGTGTTTCGGCACGACGCTTGGGATCGATTTCAGCTTGTTCAAAGCCTGCGGCTAATTTAGTTTGGTCCGCTTCTCCATTTTGATAATAATTTCTGACATTATTCCAAATTGTTTTACGCCGTTGTGTAAAAGCCATTTGAATGAACTTCTCAAACTCTCTTGGATTCTCTACTTCAACTAATGCTTTCTCGCGGCGTCTCAACATTAAAACGGCTGAATCAACATTAGGTTTTGGAATGAAGACACTTTTTGGGACAATAAAGGAAATAGTAGCTTCCATTTTATTCTGGATGGCAATCGTCAATGAATTGTAAGCTTTCGTTCCTACTTCCGCAGTCATTCGTTCTGCCACTTCTTTTTGCATCATCATTGCTAAACGGTTGAAAGGCAAATCTGTGTCCAATAAGTGCATAATAATCGGCGTTGTGATGTAATAAGGTAAATTAGCAACAACGATTAAATCTTCTGCATCTTTTAAATAATCGAATTCTAGATCATTAAAATTCACTTTTAAGATATCCTCATGTACAACTTTTACATTCTCATATTCAGATAGTGTGTTACTTAATATTTTTACAAAACGGGGATCAATTTCAAAGGCAATGACCTCTTTGGCAGATAGGGCTAAGAATTCAGTTAGTGCCCCAATTCCTGGACCAATCTCGATGACCGTTGTATTTTTGGTAATATCAGATGTTTGAATCATTTTGTCTAAGATAGATGGCTCAACTAAGAAGTTTTGTCCTAAACTCTTCTTCATCTTTATATCGTATTGATTCATGATTTCGGCAGTTCTTGTGGGTGTGGCAATTAATCGTTTAGATGTTTCCATTTTGTTCACCTGCTTTCAATTGATTTGTTAATTCTTCTAAAGTAATCTGATACATTGCTAGCTTTTTCTGTAATTGTTTACCATTAATGTGTCCAAGATGGTAATGATTTGATATATATTCTCGACGGACTTTTGCTTCGGGGTGACCAATGAGTTTGAGTCGCATTAATTCTGCTTTGTGAATAAATACCGGTTCGACACTATTCGGTGTCATAACAGCTTCAAGTGCTTTTATAATGCTTTCTCTGGTCGCATGTTCAACACCTAAACTCTTTCCTCGCTTTCCTGCATTCGCCTCTTCTGGCTTAATATACGCGTGTTTAACGCTAGGGATCGCTTGTTCTATAATTCGTCGGATACGCTCTCCTTGAAAGTCAGGATCCGTAAAGACAATAGCCCCTAACTTTTCATGGGCTGCTCTAATTTCTTCGAGTGTTGCTTGATTAATAGCTGAGCCATTCGTTTCAATTGTCTGAACAGTTTTACCGAATGCTTCGATTAATCTCTTCGTATCATCTCGCCCTTCAACAATAATGACTTCTTGCGGCGTATTGGCTTGTTTATTATTTTTCATTTTGCTTCGTTTCTGGATACCAATTAAACAATTCAAAGGCATTATTCGTTGTTAAGGTCGCAATTTCATCTAGTGGCATGTCTTTCACTTGCGCGAGAACTTCTGCCACATAGCGAACATAGGCAGGTTCGTTGCGTTTACCTCGTTTCGGTACCGGAGCTAAGTATGGTGCATCTGTCTCAACTAAAAGTCGGTCATTTGGAACAACTTTAGCCGCTTCACGTACGTCTTCTGTCTTTTTGAAAGTTAGTACACCACTAAAGCTAATATGCATTCCTAAATCTAGGAATTTATATACGTCTTCCTTGCTTTCACCATATGAATGCATGATACCACCTGTTTTAGGAATACCTTCTTCTTTTAAAATTTTATAAACATCATCCGTTGCATCTCGGTTATGAATAGTGATTGGTAAATTATGTTCCTTTGCCATCGCAATTAAACGTCTAAATACTCGGTGTTGATCTTTTTTAGTAGAATTTGGCCAATAGTAATCAAGCCCAATTTCACCTAACATTTGAACTTTTGGTGCTACGAGTTTTTCTTCGAGTTGCTTTTCGATGATTTGATTGTAACGTGACGCTTCTGTTGGATGCCAACCGATAACACTAATAATGTGTTCATTCTCTTGGCTGAGTAATAAACTCTTCTCAATGGTCTTCTCATCAAAGCCAACAACCGCCATATATTCTACATCATTATCTTTAGCTTGTTGGATAATTTCTGATTCAATGCCTTCAAATTGATTGGCGTTCAAATGCGTGTGGGTATCAAATAACTTCAAAATATCTTACCTTCCTTGTTAGAGTCTCTTATAAAGAATAACTGAATAAAACCTTAATCTCAATCAATAAACGAGACTAAGGTTTTATATATATAAATTATCCGATTAAACTTCCGTTTGCTGCTTCTGGATCAGCAAATAGTAATGTTAATTTGCCATCTGATTCAGATGAAAGAATCATACCTTGACTGATATATCCCATCATCTTACGTGGTTTCAGGTTCGCTACAACTAGGACCTTTTTACCAATTAAAGCTTCGTTATCTGGATAGTATTTCGCAATTCCAGATAAGATTTGACGATGTCCTTTATCCCCAGCGTCTAAGCGGAATCTAAGTAACTTATTAGACCCATCTACTGGTGCAGCATCGATAACTTCAGCCACTTTCATTTCTGTTTTAATGAAGTCCGTAAACTCTACTGATTCAGTTTCATCATAGACTAATTCCACTGATTCTGGATCCCAGTCTTCATCATCAACTTTACCAGTTGATTCATTGTTGCCTTTGCTACTCATTGCTTCTTGGATTAACTTAATTTCTTCTTCAGTATCTAATCTTGGGAAGATTGGCACACCTTTTTTAATCACTGTTGTAATCTCAGGCACTTGTTTTAGTGCAAGGTTTGACAACAAACGGTCTATTTCTGAAGGCATACCGAGTTGTTCAAAGATTTGCGCAGGCGAATTTGGCATAATTGGGCGTAATAAATGTGCCACAATTCGTAATGAATCTGCTAAATGATACATAACAGATGCTAATTGAGCTCGGCTTTCTTCTTCTTTTGCCAAAGTCCAAGGCATTGTCTCATCAATATATTTATTCGTACGAGATACGATTGCCATCACATTATTTAAAGCCGAGTGAAAATCTAAACGTTCCATGGCTGCATGGTAATCTGCGATTTCTTTTTCGATAAATACTTCAATGGAAGCATCGAATTCAGTATTTTCAAAGGTTGATAAATCAGTTGGGATTTGGCCATCAAAATACTTATTCATCATCGCAATTGTACGATTTAATAAGTTTCCTAAATCATTCGCTAATTCAAAGTTAATATGGTTAACGAAATCTTCTGGTGTAAAGACCGTATCATTTCCTTGCGTCATTTCTCTTAATAAGTAGAAACGCGTAGCATCTAAGCCATAACGTTCAATTAGTGTATCAGGGTAAATAACATTTCCTTTAGATTTAGACATTTTTCCGTCTTTCATTAATAGCCAACCGTGAGCAAAAATTTGCTTCGGTAAAGGAATATCTAATGCCATTAATAAAATTGGCCAATAAATCATGTGGAAACGAGAAATATCTTTACCAATCACGTGCACATCTGCCGGCCAGAAATGTTTGAAGAGACTATCGTCATCATTTCCGTAACCTAGGGCAGTAATATAGTTAGATAATGCATCAATCCATACGTAAACGACGTGTTTAGGATCCGATTTTACTGGGATTCCCCAAGAAAATGACGTTCTTGATACAGCTAAATCTTCTAAACCTGGTTTAATAAAGTTATTAACCATTTCAGTCTTACGGAATGCTGGTTGTAAGAATTCAGGATGGGCATCGTAATATGCTTCTAAACGTTCAGCATATTTACTTAGTTTAAAAAAATAAGATTCTTCTTTAACTAATTCTACTTCGTGTCCAGATGGTGCGACTCCACCAATGACATTCCCGTCTTCATCACGGTAAACTTCTGATAATTGGCTTTCAGTAAAGTATTCTTCGTCACTCACTGAGTACCAACCTGAGTATTCACCTAGATAAATGTCTCCTTGTTCAAGTAAACGTTCAAAGATTGTTTGAATCGCTTTCTTATGACGTTCTTCAGTTGTACGAATAAAACCGTCATTTGTAATCTCTAATGATTTCCATAATTCTTTAATTGATTCTGCCATTCCATCTACATAGGCTTGCGGTTTAATACCTAATTCTTCTGCTTTAGTTTCGATTTTTTGGCCGTGTTCATCTGTTCCTGTTAAGAAGTAAACATCATAGTCCATTAATCGTTTATATCGAGCCATAGCGTCGCAGGCTAATGTTGAATAGGCATTACCAATATGTAATTTACCACTTGGGTAATATATTGGCGTTGTAATATAAAAAGTTGGTTTTGTTTGTTCGGTCACGAATGAGTGCCTCCTACATAATATAATTTTAATACATTATAGCATACTCACACTTGTTATGCTTTATACATTGAAAATTGATAGCGGATTTTATTAGCGAGTGAATGTCTGTCACATTCTAAGACAAATGACATCCCGGTGTGGCGTACTTTCTTATAGCCTAAGCCATATAGCATCACGGTGTGGTGTGAGTTTGCCTAGAAAAATTGGTTCTTGAATTTTTGGTGTTGGTGAGAGAAATCTCACTGACACCTTTTTTTGTATGTACACAAAAGCCAGTGAATTCCTATATAATAAAGTTACCATACATTACTAAAAGGAGAATTCACTTGGC
>NZ_JBGQQY010000053.1:0-14334 GCF_045528545.1 Ruoffia sp. FAM 26254 | reverse complement strand
CTTCTAAATTTAAGGTAATATTTAATTGAGCCATAATAATCTTCCTTTCAATGTTTGTCTGTCAACTACATTGTACCAAAGAGATTATTATGGTTTTTTACTTTTACACAATTATATGGGCTTTATCGCGGTTTGTCTCAAGTTCAGTCAACTCAAGCCAAGTGGACTTGTGGTTTGTCCTAAGTTCTTTCAACTCAAGCCAAATGGAGTTGCGGTTTGTCCTGAGTTAGCTCAACTCAAGCCAAATGAGAATGCGGTTTGTCCTGAGTTAGCTCAACTCAAGCCAAATGGAATTGCCGTTTGTCCTGAGTTAGCTCAACTCAAGCCAAATGAGAATGCGGTTTGTCCTGAGTTAGCTCAACTCAAGCCAAATGGAGTTGCGGTTTGTCCTGAGTTAGCTCAACTCAAGCCAAATGGATTGCGGTTTGTCCTAAGTTCGGCCAACTCAAGCCAAATGGAGTTGCGGTTTGTCCTAAGTTAGCTCAACTCAAGCCAAATGGAATTGCGGTTTGTCCTCAGTTCAGTCAACTAAAGCCAAGTGGACTTGTGGTTTGACTCGAGTTCCCACCGTATCTTAAATTTTAGTATAATGGTATAACAATTAGTTAGAAGTACAGGAGGTATTTTGATGAATGAAATTAAATGTCCACACTGCGGGACACTATTTACGATTGACGAAGCGGGGTATGCAGATATTTTAGCCCAAGTTCGAACAAAAGAATTTAATGAAGAGATTCATGAAAAACTCGAGCAGATCAACGCCCAACATAAGAGTAATTTAGCTCTAATTGAGGAAAAGACGAAGAATTCCTTTGACAAGCAAATTACAGAAAAAGATAAAGTTATCGCTGATTTGGAGAATAAAACCGCTTCGCTAGAAAAAGACAAAGAACTCGAACTACAACAAGCTTTAGCGGCAAAAGATAGAGAATTGACTGAGTTGAATGCGCGAATTCAAGCGATTGAAAATGAGAAGAAACTTGAATTGTCAGAAAGCAATGCAGCTAAAGAAAAAGCGCTGATGGAGTTAGAGTCTAAGATGACGCTTCAGGAAAAGGAACGGGAATTAGAGTTAAACTCAGTTAAGGAAAAATACGAAACAGAAATGAAGTTAAAAGACGAGACAATTGCATTTTATAAAGATTTTAAGGCGAAGCAATCGACTAAAATGGTTGGTGAAACTTTAGAACAGCATTGTGAAATTGAGTTTAACCGCCTTCGAATGACAGCTTTCAAAAACGCAGAGTTTGGTAAGGATAACGATATTAAATCCGGAAGTAAGGGCGACTACATTTATCGTGAGAACGATGAGCACGGCAATGAGATTATCTCCATTATGTTTGAGATGAAAAACGAAGGCGATGAGACGGCAACGAAGAAAAAGAATGAGCATTTTTTTAAGCAACTAGATAAAAACCGAAATGACAAAAAATGTGAATATGCGATTCTTGTCTCAATGTTAGAATCTGATAATGAACTCTATAATAATGGAATTGTTGATGTATCGTATGAATATGAGAAGATGTATGTGATTCGTCCACAATTTTTTATCCCGATTATTACACTCCTTCGAAACGCAGCGATGAATTCGCTAGAGTACAAGCAAGAAGTAGCTTTGATGCGTGAACAAAATATCGATATAACAAATTTTGAAGAGGATCTCGATACATTCAAGTCGGCATTCGCTAGAAATTATGACCTGGCAAGTCGAAAGTTCAAAACAGCGATTGATGAAATTGATAAGACGATTACGCATCTGCAAAAAACAAAAGATGCCTTAGTCTCTTCCGAAAACAACTTGCGATTAGCCAATAACAAAGCGGATGACTTAACGGTTAAGAAATTAGTTCGAAAGAACCCAACAATGAAAGCGAAATTTGATGCATTAAATTAAAAAAAGAAGCACTTGGAATCTATCCAGGCGCTTCTCTTTTTTTAAATTTTAATTCCATGTAAAAATAAATCGACAATACTTTCTATCGAGACGAATTGATAACGTTGCATGTCTGGGCTGATGTAAGGGGCAATCACTATAAAATAATGCGAAGCGATTTCCTCAGCAGTATGGTCCGGACGTAGCTTCGTCAAATTTTCCTTAAACAAATCTACAAAAGGTTGTTTGTAGCCATTTAAGAAGATAGTGTACAATTTGGTCTTACTCTCATCAGATAAATCAGATTCCATATCTTTCATCATTGTATAGATATCGACGGGATCGTTATCTTGGAGGTAGCGGGTCATACGGTTGAGACGCTCTTGTAATGATAAATGACTGTTATGGGCAATATAATTCAGTTGAATATTCACTTCATCTCCGAGTTGTTCTAGGACGGAAATGTATAAAGTCTCTTTATTTCGAAAATGATGATAGAGATTCGGTTGGGTAATCCCTACTTCTTTTGCGATGTGACGCGTTGAAGTTGCCTTGTAACCGTCGGTCATAAATTTTTTACGGGCAGTATCTATAATCATTTGTCTCGTTGAAATCTCTTTAGAGGTCAATATACTCGCTCCTTCCTTCTTTAATATTATACATCGAATTGTTGAATTTACTAGGTGAATACCAAAGAATATCTTGCATATGAAAAAATTGACTGATATACTTATCAGGTGATAAGTTAAATATAAAATTAGAGGTGAAGATATGTTTTTAGCTTGGAAAGAAATTAAATACGCCAAGACGCGTTTTTCATTAATCGTCGGTGTATTAGTATTAGTGAGTTATTTAGTTTATTTTTTAACTGGCTTAGCCTTCGGTTTGGCTCAAGATAACCGAACAAGTGTGGATAAATGGGAAGCACAAGCAATTGTATTGGCAGACGAAGCCAATTCAAATATTAATATGTCAATGATGCCACAAGGTTTAATCAATGATATTGAAGCTGACGAGATAGCCGTTCTAGGACAAACTGCAAGTGTTGTAAGTCGCGATAATCAGACTGAAGCTGAGCAAGAAGAGAATAAAATTTCAGTGACATTCTTCGGAATTGATTCAGAGCAATTTATTGCACCAAATATCGTTGAGGGTGAGATGTTTCAAGAAGACTTTCAAGTTGTGGCAGATATTAGTATCCACGAAGAGTTTGGTATTGAAATTGGTGACGTTTTAAATCTTGCGGGAAATGATGAGCAAGTTGAAGTCGTTGGTTTTACCGACAACGCGAAATTCAATGTCGCTCCAGTACTATACACAACTATTTCAACATACCAAGACGTGCGGTTCGAAGCAATTGATGATTCGGATGAAGGGCGTGTGAGTGCCTTTATTATTCGTGATGATGATTTAGATAGTGTCGAGTTGGATAATGAAGACTTAGAGCTGTCAACAATCTCTGAATATATTGAAGAAATCCCTGGATACACAGCCCAAGTATTGACGTTTGGTTTAATGATTATTTTCTTAATTATTATTGCGGCTGTTGTGATTGGAATCTTCATGTATGTGTTAACTGTACAAAAATCAAGCATGTTTGGGGTGATGAAAGCCCAGGGTATTTCTACGAAGTACATTGCGACATCTGTTGTGAGCCAGACATTTATCTTATCAGTCATTGGTGTAGCCATTGGCTTGGTGCTTACAATGGGGACAGCGATGGTGTTACCGAGTACGGTGCCATTTGCCTTTAATATGTACTTTATCTTAATTATAACCGTATTAATTGTCTTGTTTGCCTTATTAGGCGCGTTCTTCTCAGTAAGAACGGTAGCCAAAATCGATCCGCTAGAAGCAATTGGATAGGAGGGGTTCTATGAAGAAAGCAATTGAAGTAAAAAATGTGTCCAAAACATTCGATGATGGACGTAAAGAGATTACAGCTTTAAAAGATACGAACTTTTCGGTTGAAGAGGGAGAATTTGTTGCGATTATCGGACCAAGTGGTTCAGGTAAGAGTACATTTCTAACGATTATTGGAGGCCTTCAAGCGCCTAGTAAAGGGGAAGTCTTGATTAATGGCAACAAGTTCAGTGAAGAGAATGATAAGAAACGAACGAAGCTACGCTTTAAAGAAATCGGCTTTATCCTACAAGCATCTAACTTAATACCTTTCCTAACAGTTGAGGATCAGTTGCGTCTTGTGAATAAAATCGAAAAAAAGGCATTCGAAAAAGATCGAGTGGATTCCTTATTAGAACAATTAGATATTACGGACTTACGGGATAAATATCCGAGCGACCTTTCAGGTGGAGAACGCCAACGTGTAGCGATTGCGCGTGCCTTGTTCCATGATCCGTCAGTGATTTTAGCCGATGAGCCAACAGCTAGTTTGGACTCGAGTCGTGCGTTTGAAGTGGTTGAAATATTGGCCAAACAAACAAAGGAACAGAAAAAAGCAACGATTATGGTTACCCATGATGAGCGTTTAATCAAGCATTGTGATAAAGTTTATTACATGGAAGACGGCGAGTTGCGCTTAGATACAGATAATAACAAATAGGTTAAATCGAAAGAAAGAGAGCATTTTATGCAATCTTTCTTTTTATTTTTAGTATGATAAATCAAAAGACAAAGGAGTCACTTATGAATCAAGATGTAAGAATTGGTTACGCGTGTTTGAATCCCGATATTAGCCAAGGATTCAAGACGTGTCGTTTTGATAATTTAACAAATGACAAATGGATTGAATTGATTGAGTGGAATCTGGCGACATTGGAAGAGATGATTACTTATACAGTTGATCACGGAATCGGTTTACTACGTCTATCGAGTGATCTCATTCCTTTTGCGACGAAGCCTAAAGAGGGTGTGGACCTGGATTGGAAAGAGTATTTTGAATCAACGTTCAATCGTATTAAAGACAAAGTACAATCAACTCAGTTACGAATTTCGATGCATCCAGGACAGTATACGGTCTTGAATTCCATGGATATGAATGTGGTCCAACGAGCGATTGACGACTTGGAGTACCATTCGGAATTGTTAGAACTACTTGGAGGCAATCAGACGAACAAAATCATAATCCATATTGGTGGGGTGTATGGTGATAAAGAAGCCGCAATGGCACGCTTTATTGACCAAGCCAATCAGTTATCTAAACGCGTGCGCGGGCACTTAGTCATTGAAAACGATGAGCGTTTATATAGTATTCATGATGTTCTTTCTATTAGTGAGCAGACCGGATTACCCGTTATTTTTGATAATTTGCATCATGAAGTGCGTCTTCCACTTGATGACACTCCATTGAGTGACTATATTCAAGCTTCCGGTCGAACTTGGCAGCCAGCTGATGGTCGTCAAAAAATTCATTACAGTCAACAAGCGCCTGGAAAAAAAGCCGGTGCCCATTCCGAGACGATTGCGATTCGACCCTTTATTGGATTTTTAGAGCAGCTTCCTCCTGATCAGCCGATCGATATTATGTTAGAAGTCAAAGATAAGAATCGGTCTGCAGAAAAGATACAAATCTACTTGGATCAAGATATCGTTGCTACTGAGAAGTTATGGGCCAAGCGGAAGTATGCTGTGTTGGCGAAGTCGGCGAGCATTTATCAAAAGATACGTAACGTATTAAAAAATAAGGAAGATACAGACTTTATCTTATTTATTGAGCTTCTTGAACAAGCAGAGAGTGTGCCGGAAGATAAGGGTGCAGAAGTGAATGCCGCTCAACATATTTGGGGTTACTTCAATAAGCAAGCAACGAGCAAAGAGACAGCGACGTATCAAAAAAATATCGCAAGGTATCAAGCAAATGAAATAACTTCGCGTCAATTACGTCAGTTCTTTAAGCGGTTGTTGAAGAAATATCCGAATGATTATTTGGAGAAGAATTTGTATTTTAATGAATAAAAAATGTGGAATTAAGAGAGGGGAGATATTATGTTAGTAATGAATCCAACGAAAAAAACATTACCTTTGTTTTCGCACATTGAGAAAGTAGACAATGAAAAAAGTGCCAAACATTTCTCAAAAACAAATCCATTTTATTCTTGGCATGCTAATTACGTTACAGTAAATCGTAAAAAGGTTTTGTTTTTAGTCAATGATTTAACCTTTTTACCGGTCGTTTTAGCGGATATCAATGCGACGGAGAAGAAACAATTAGATGCCCATATTCAAGATGGCATTCAACTGGCTTTTCAAATGCTTGGTATTCCAAAAGGAAAAATCCGCCGTTATTTTGAAAATGCTCGAAGTATTAAAGTAAACAAAAATCATAACCGAACGATTTCAAGTATTGTGAATAACTATATTTATTTACTAGAGTATTTTCCTTTAGATTGGGAGCGAGTTCCTCAAGTTAGAATAATGGCGGCTTTGAATGACCATATCTTCTCGTCGAATGATTACAAACCAGCAGACGAAACAACTCGCATGGCTTTTGAAAATCACTTAGATATTGTAGACAATGAGTTTAAAGAAGAAGAGACGGAATTCGTTGATACGTCGTTTAAGGCTAATACTAATGAAGCGATCGCTGCTTTTGGCATTTATTTAAAAGAAGAGCTAGAGCTGAGTGACAAAGTTGTAAAACGGCATAACGATAATGCAAATCTATATGTGCAAGAATTACTAGTATATCGAAGTTATCAACCTGACTTAAACGAACTTGACTTTTTAACTCTATTCTTGAATGGTTATATCGTTGATAAAGGGATTGTTCAGTCGCAAACAGGCGTGCAACAGATGGGGACTTCGTTGAAGAAATATTACCGATTCTTAGCCGACGCGCATAAAATAACTGCTTCTCAACATAAAGAAATTAAAGATGTCATTGGCGAAAGTGTCGAAGCGGGTAAGAGTTTGTTCATTTATACTTCATTCGATATTGATTATTAATAACGCAAACACACACCCGTGAAATGATTCATGGGTGTGTTTGACGTTTAAAAGTAATCTTTTTTCTTTAAGAAGATAGCCATTGAAGCAGTTGAGATAACAACCAAAATGAGGACTCCAAGTGTTCCGTAATCAGAATTTTCTCCTGGTAAGCCTCCGGCGTTAATTCCCCAAAACTCGGAAATTAAACTGGCCGAAGCGAGAACAAGTGAGAGCGAGTTTAAGAATTTCATTAATTTATTTAAGTTGTCGCTGACAAGATCTGAAAATAAACTGCTGACACTATCTAATAAGTCACGGTAAACGTGGACAAGCTTTATGACTTGCCGGTTGTACCACTTAAGGTCGTACTCTAGTGCTGAGTTGTCAAGTTTGTTAGTGAATGTTTCAGTTGCTAATAACTCTGATACCGTCTCATCCAAGGTTTCAATCGTGTGTTCTAAAATAACGAGATTCCGTTCTGTATCAGCTACTTTTCGAAGGACATCTCCACTCGTAGAATTTTTGGCTTTGTTATTTAAATCATCGATGGCTGCTTTTTGTTGTTGCAATTCATCGTGCAAATTAGAATACATCAAAATCCTCGCATAGACTAAGATACTTGCAATGCTATCAAATTTGTCCATGTACTGATGTAATAAATTTCGGTCGAATGTCGAACCTTCCTTTAAAAAAAGGAGGAGTGTATTATCTTGCAAAATAAAGGTCAGTGTTTCGAGTCGGTCTTCGACAGGTACATCATTGTTGCGACTCGTGACGTTGGATAAAACAACAATGAGTGAATTGTCCGCATCTTGTTGAGGAATTTCTTCAAACCTGGGTGCGACTGCAGAAATATCATCGAGAGCAAAGACGTCATTAGGTAAGTTGAATTGATTGACATAGTCCTGTTCATCTTGATGAGAGTCGGAATGGAAGATGAGAAATTTTGCTTGCTCACTATCATCTAATTTAAATGTTTGCACCATTTTAATGCCCCTTTCTTGTTTAGTTCGATTTTAAACCTTAAAGTAAGTTGTAGCAACAAAAGCGTTTATTAGTATTAAATATATAGAAATATTAATGTAAAATGTTTTATGTGAAATATTGTCTTAATAGGTAAACTAGAGGTTTCTATAAAAATGTTTTCTTTTCTGAGTGCAATTATTTTACATACGGGAAGCGTTTTTATATAATAGGTTTAAGACAGATGAGATGTTTCAAAAGTCATTCCTGAGGAGGATTTTATTATGAAAAAATCATTACGTCAAATGTTGTTAGTTGGTTTAAGTGCTTCGTTATTAGTAAGTGTTGCACCTCTTGCCTATGCTGAGGATGTAAGTAGCGAAGAAGAAACAAGTGAAGTCGTTGAGACAACTGAAGAAGAAACATCTGAAGTTGCTGAAGAGTCTGCTATGGAAGAAGAAGCAGCAGATGTTGAAGCAAGTGATGTACAAATGGGTCTTGAAGAAGCTGTAACGATGTTAGAGGCAGAGTATCCAGACGCAGAGATTGAAGAAATTGATGTAGCATACGACCGTGACGAGCAACGTTACGATATTACGGTAAATGCATTCAATGCTGAAGAAGATATTGAATTAGAAGTTGTATGGCAAGACGGTGAAGTTACAGAAAGTGGCTTTAACGAAGGTTTATTCGGCTTCTTAGATGGTGACGATGCTGCTGATGAAGCAACAAACGAATCAGCTGCCGATGATATGATGGACGGCGATGTGGCTGATGAAGCGGATATCGTTGAAAATGAAGGCGAAGCTGAATTATCAGACGACTCTGTTGTCGAATCAGCTCCTGCCGATGAATCAGTTACAGATGACGCTGAAATGGATGATGCTGCAACTCAAGAAGCAACACCATCAGAAGAAGAACGTCCAACATTAGATATGGATAGTGTCATTACAATTGATGAAGCGACTGAATTAGCTTTAGCAGAAG
The DNA here is from genome assembly GCF_045528545.1 of Ruoffia sp. FAM 26254. Taxonomy (NCBI): domain Bacteria; kingdom Bacillati; phylum Bacillota; class Bacilli; order Lactobacillales; family Aerococcaceae; genus Ruoffia; species Ruoffia sp. FAM 26254. The sequence goes on along the minus strand of NZ_JBGQQY010000053.1, from coordinate 5,624 downwards.
TTGAAAATGGCGAAGCTGTAAGTTGGAACTTAAATGCTGATACATCTGAATTCTGGGACTTCTTACAATCTGAAGAAGAGCAAGAAGATGGTCCAATTTGGACAGTTGAAGTTGAAGAAGCAGATGCTATGATGAGTGAAGAAGTAACGATCGACGCTCTAGCAGGAACGGTTATCGACAGCCCAGCTCAAGAAGAATCAGAAGAGTCTGCTGAAGATGCAGCTGATGAAGCAGAAACGACAGAAGAAACAACTGATGCTCCAGCTGAAGACGCTGCTGAGACAGAAGAATCAAGTGTAGAATAATAGTTTAAACTAAATAACCAGAGATAATGGGTTATAGTTATAAAATAGGTAAACGAGCCTGGATACTGAGGAGACTCAGTGTCCAGGCTCGTTTTTTTTATGAGAGTTGTAATTACCTGAACTCGCGCCAAACGGCCCTGCGATAGGTTTCAAGTTTGCCGAACTCACGCCGAACGGAGAGCGATAAGTCGCAAGTTGGTCTAACTCACGCCAAATGGGTATGCGATAAGTCGCAAGTTGGCCCAACTCACGCCAAATGGAGCGCGATAAGTCTCAAGTTGCCCTAACTCACGCCAAACGGCCCTGCGATAGGTCTCAAGATCCTTACCAACTCACACCAAAAACCCTTCAAGCTAGCATTGCTTCTGCTAGCTTGAAGGGCTTTTCATTATTAACTTACAAGGCATCGAGCCTGTTTAATAAATCTTTTTGTTCTGACCCATTTCCTACTGCGAGTGGTTTGAATTGGAGTTTGTAATTGCCACCTTGTGTGTTGATGACAGCTTTTTTAATCATCGTTCCTGATACTTTTACTGAATTGACTTGTGATAAGGGGATGGCGGTAACATCTTTTTCTTTGAGGCCAAGAGTCATTTCAACCAGCGTTAAGTTTTCTTCATCCAATATAACGACGTGATACTTCGGCAGACCGATGAATTTAGGCTCTTCGGCAAAACCAGCGGCAGCTGATGCGTTCGAGTACTTTTCTTTGTATCCATTAATGTCGTCGATACTTAATCTTAGTTTCATATTTATCCCTCTTCTCTTGTTTAAAATTATAGAACAGGTCAGCTCGCAAGTCCAAAGATATGAAGTTTAAGAGCAAGGAATACTCAAACGATTGCATTAAGCAAATATATCGATAGTCTGTTGGAAGGCTATTAAAAGCAGTTGATTTTACTCTTTAAACTAATTTTTGTATGAATATATTGTAATAATGTTCATTATTCTATATAATTTAGTAAAACGTTTGCAGAAAACGATTTCAATACAAATAGGAGGCAGATGAATGGTTAGTCATCGAAATAAAAAGCTGTTGATGGAGAAGAGCGGTCAAAAGGTTCACAAGTTTGGACTGAAGAAATTAAAAGTTGGCGTTGTGTCGGTAGCTATGACGGCAGGTATTTTAGTCAGTCACAATACTTTACTACAAGTCAATGCGGAGGAGCTTGTTGTTGAAAGCACAGTCGAACTAGTTTCCGATGAGGCAGTTGAGGAACTGCCTCAAGTCGAGGCGCCGGTTGAAGACTTGACCGAAGAGACAGTCGAGGAAGGTATTGTAGAAGAGGACCCTTCTGAAGAAAGTCCGATTGAGGAAAGTCCGATTGAGGAAAGTACAGAAGAAATAGCTGAGTCTGAAGAATCGGTCGAAGAAACGTTGACTGAGGAATCTGAAACCGTTTCAACTTTAAGCGTTGCTACTTTACCAGAAATTGCGGAAGGTGACTTCCGTTTACATTTTGATGAATTACCTGAAGGTGACCCGAGCTCAATGGGGCTTTGGATGTGGGGAGATGTTGAAACACCGAGTGATCAATTAGGTGGTTGGCCGAACGGAGCGACAAATTTATCTGAGTTTCTTGAATCGGAATATGGCTATTACTTAGATGTTGCGGTAAAAGATAACGCGCAAATTATTAACTACTTAATCAATACAGTGACGGGTAACAATGTGACTGAGGACCAAGCAGTTCAAATAGCTCATTCGGATATGAACCAAGTTTGGATTAATGAAGAGTATGAACAACATCTGTACGAACCTCTAGAAAATGAAAACCAAATCCGAATTAACTATGAACGCAAAGATGATAATTATGAAGGCTGGGGCTTATGGGTCTGGGGCGAAGTTGATGAAGACAGTGAGAACATTGGTAGCTGGCCAGATGACGCGCTGGATTTTATTAATGAAGGACCGTTCGGTCGCTATGTTGATGTCCATCTATCTAATGGTTTAGATAGCAGTATTCAATTTTTATTAGTAAATAAATTAACCGGCGAACAATCTGGAGACATGACTTTCTCAGACCGCGCTGAAGATAGTCAAGTATTCTTACGCGATTTGGATCCGACTGTTCACACATCGCCTTATACAGCAGGTGAAGAACGTCTAACTGATGCGGAAATGGTTGCGAAAGATCAAATTATTGTTTCGCTTTCTTCTGTAAGTGCCATTATGGATGGAAATCCTTCGGAGCTATTTACATTAACAGATAGTGACGGAAATGTCATTCCACTGGAAAATATTGAGATTGATGAAGAAACGAATCAGGTTATTATATCTGGAGATTTTAGTGGCACATCTGGTCAATATACGGTTTCATATGGTGAGAATTCAACAACGGTTCGTTCATCATGGCGTTTAATGGACGATCTTTATGCCTATGATGGTGATTTAGGTTCACAACTGTATGAAGATGGAACCGTTGAGATGAACTTATGGGCACCAACAGCTGAAGCGATCCGGGTTGTGTTATACGACAAGAACAATCAAGATGAAGTTCTTGGAACATACGATATGGCAAGAAATGATACTGGCGTGTGGAATTTATTATTAGATGAAGACGCGACAGGGTTAGGCAGCCATCAAGGTTACTACTATCACTACGAAATCACGCGTGATGGCGAGTCGGTATTAGCATTGGATCCTTATGCGAAATCCTTGGCAGCTTGGAATAATTTAGAACCTGGTGCACATGTTGCTAAAGCAGCGATTGTTGATCCATCAACGATTGGGCCAGAGTTGGATTATGCAAATATCCCTGGTTATACGAAGCGTGAAGATGCGATTATTTATGAGGCGCATGTTCGTGACTTTACATCGGATCCAAGTATTTCGGATGAGTTAACAAGTCAATTTGGAACCTTTAGTTCTTTTGCTGAGCGTTTAGATTACTTGCAGGATCTAGGTGTGACACACATCCAGTTATTGCCGGTGATGAGCTATTTCTATGCGAATGAATTTGAAAACGGGAAGCGCGAATTAGATTGGTCGGCTTCGGAAAATAACTATAACTGGGGTTACGACCCGCAAAGTTACTTTGCTTTAACGGGGATGTATTCCGAAAATCCAGAGAATCCAGAACAACGCATCGCTGAGTTTAAAAACTTAGTCAATGAGATTCATAAGCGTGATATGGGTGTTATTTTAGATGTGGTCTTCAATCATACGGCGAGAACTTTCTTGTTTGAAGATTTGGAGCCAAATTATTATCACTTTATGGATAAAGACGGAACGCCACGTGAATCCTTTGGTGGTGGGCGTTTAGGAACAACTCATCATATGTCACGTCGGGTTTTAGTTGATTCGATAAAATATTGGGTTGATGAATTCAAAGTCGACGGTTTCCGCTTTGATATGATGGGTGACCATGACGCTGAAGCAGTTGAAATGGCTTACGACGAAGCAGCTAAATTGAATCCGAATATCTTGATGTTAGGCGAAGGTTGGATTACTTTTGCAGGTGATGAAGGCGACCCGCAGCAACCAGCGGACCAATCGTGGATGAATCAAACGGACGGCGTTGCGGTATTCTCTGATGAAATCCGAAATATGCTGAAGTCCGGTTTTGGTAGTGAAGGTCAACCGAAATTCTTAACCGGAGGCGCGCAAGTTCTGGAAGACATGTTTAATAATATTATTGGGCTTCCTAGCAATGTGAATGCGGATGATCCAGGAGATATTATACAGTATATTGCGGCGCATGATAATTTAACATTGCATGATGTGATTGCTCAGTCGATTAAGAAAGATCCCGCAAAATACGCGCAAGAGATTCATCAAAGAATTCGCCTGGGTAACTTAATGATTCTAACGTCACAAGGAACGCCGTTTATACATGCAGGTCAAGAGTTTGGTAGAACGAAACAATTCCGTCATGAAGACTATATAACGACAGTCGATGAGGCTCCTTACAAGACGACATATTTGGTGGATGAAGATGGCAATCCGTTTGAATATCCGTATTTTGTGCATGATTCTTATGATGCGACGGATATGATTAATAAATTAGATTGGAATATGGCTTTAAATGACGAAATGTATCCAATTCATACTCAAACGCAAGCATATACCAAAGGATTAATTCACTTAAGACGCGCGGTAGATGGATTCCGTTGGGGTACCCAAGAAGAAGTTGAAGGAAATGTTCGCTTTATTAATGCTCCTGAAATGAGTGGCACAGATTTAGTTGTGGCGTATGAAGTCACAGATTCACAAGGAAATCGATATGCAGTTTTCATTAACTCAGACGAGTCAGACCGTGAATTCACCTTCCCAGAAGGCTTTGAAGTCATTGGAACTGGTGAAGTCATCGTTGATGGGCTTACTGCAGGAACAGAAGCCATTCTAAACCCAGAAGGTGTTGTTTTAAATGACGGATCAATTATATTATCACCGCTAACAGCAACGATTATTCGTTACGCCGCAGACGGCGGACCTGTCGAAGGTGGTGGTGATGGCGAAACTCCGGAAGTACCTGGGGAAAATGAAATACCAGAAACCCCGGGAAATCCAGAGAATCCGGAACCGCCTGAAACACCGACTGAACCTGATGAGGACCCAAGTGAATCAGACGAGAATGAAATTCCAGAAGATGAAACAGAACAACCAGGCGAGTCTGATGATACTGATGAAGATTCTGAAGGGACAATAGACGAGGGAAGTTCTATTGACCTTGAAAATACTGACGTAGACCAAAGTAGTGTAGGCTTACTTCCAGCAACAGGTGAAGAAAAACAATACGCGATCTTCTCAGCTGCTGCTTTAGCTGTGTTATCTGGGGTAGGTTTAATTGCAAGTACACGAAAAAAGGAAGAAGTAGAGTAGAGAAGTAAAGAAAACTGGGTAAAATTCAACCTACGACCAATATTATTGTAGTTCGTCCTGAGTTGGTCGAACTCAAGCCAAATGGACTTGCGGTTTGTCCTGAGTTGGTCGAACTCAAGCCAAATGGAGATGCGGTTTGTCTTTAGTTGTGTGAACTCAAGCCAAATGGATGTGCGGTTTGTCCTGAGTTGGTCGAACTCAAGCCAAATGGACCTGCGGTTTGTCCTGAGTTGGTCGAACTCAAGCCAAATGGATGAACTGGTCCTATAGTCAAGGACTATTTGAGCCACATTTTGAGTGCAGCTACTCTTCAATTTCAATCGTTCTGATGTGCGGTAATGCAGGTGTTGAATAAATATCTGCTAAGGGATAGACATTGGTAGTACAAAACTGATAATATTGAATAGGGCTTAGCTTCGCTAAGTTCCATTGGTAACGCTCATTGTTGTAGTAATCCATATACTCTTCAATGAGCTTTTTTACGTCCTCATAAT
>NZ_JBGQQY010000052.1:0-14394 GCF_045528545.1 Ruoffia sp. FAM 26254 | reverse complement strand
CATACGGCAAATAAGTAATATCCGTCAACAGCACGGAACGCGGTCCGTAAGCTCTAAACTCACGTTTAACATAGTTGGGTTTGACATGTTCAGCCTGATACTCCGCAGATACTTGGCGTTGAAAACGGGGCTTTCGAATCGGACACACCAAATTGAATTTCTTCATCAATCGACGAATCTTACTGCGACACATCGGTGTGCGATTGTGAGCTAAATACATCAATATTTGGCGTTGTCCTTTGGGCTTTTGCCGGTAATTAAATGCCTCCAGGACTAACGAAAAATCCCTTTGATCTTCACGTTCTCGCTTTTCAATATTTACCTGAGTCATCTTCTTCCATCGATAGTAGCCGCTTTTTGATACACCACACTGCTGACAAAGCGCTTCGATAGTCATAGTATTCTCCGGCGCTTCGTAGGTTTCTTGAATCACTTTAAAGTAGAATCGCTTGACTTCTCTTTCGGATACATCCCCAAGTCGATAAGTCTCATTTTTTTAAGAATTTGTTCTCAAATTTGAGCCTTTCAATTTCTTTTTTTAAGTCCACGTATGAGGGGGATAGCGCAATCATGTCACCATCTTCGTTTAGTTTTGGTTGATAGTGCTTCATTTTCTGTGTAAAAACTCGAATCGCATTATCACCAACGATCAGCGGTTCAATCCCTAGCGATCTAAAAATCTCCTTCGGTTGATGACCTTGCTTCGTCAATAGATAAAACTCCTGTTTAAATACATCTCCATAAAGCACTGACCTCTCGCTAACACTATCAATATACGGTGAAGTACTTAAAATTTGAACTTTTTCTGGACTATAATTTCCCATGTTGATTCACCTTTCTATTTTTATTCATTCCACTAAAAATATCTACTCATGACGGATTGTCTACAAAATAATTAGCTTTCTACGACTCTGTCTACGATTATTATGACAGAAATAACCTGAGTCCACGAATAAAACGGGCATGTCTCTGATTGTCCACGTTCATAGGACCATTATAGTTGGGATGCGTGAGTCTATATTCAACTAAGCGGAGCGTGGCAGCTCTTCGCGATGGACTGAATCCACTAAACCAGAGCGTGGCGACACCTTACGACGCACCGTTTTTATTGATTCGGAGCTTGGCATCACCTCTCACAACGCTCCCATCTACCACTTTAAATCTTAACCAAATAACATTATTAGCGTTATCTATTACGACTAATGAGTAATGATACAGATATGGTATAATAAAGTATCAAGTATGGGGGAATGAGAATATGAAACGGGAAAGAGGTACATCATTAAATACTGAATTAATGCAAAAGCAACGTCAACAAATGAGTTTTGACCAGTTACAAGCGTTAAGAATCCTTCAAACAGCTCGTGAAGATTTAAGTCAATTATTGATGGATATATCACAAGAGAATCCCTTCATGGTTGTTGAAGATACACGAGATATGTTAGAGATTAATTCGTTAGGATTCGATAATATTCTGATTGAAGATGGTGTTAGTCAGTATGATTCATATGGTAACATGGTTAACTCATCAGATAGGCAAGATAATCACCAAGCAATGATAAATCAACTAGAGGATCAGAGACAACAATCCTTTCGAACTAATTTAATAGACCAAATCATGTGTTATCGCAAGACCCGTTTGCGAGATCTGATGATTAGGCTAGTGGATGAATTCGATGAACATGGCTTTCTTAGCAAGTCAGACGAAGCGTTACAATTGATTCTAGAGTGTGATACGATTGAGTTACTCGATGCGATCACTTTACTTCAACAATTAGAACCCGTTGGTGTTGGTGCGCGTGATTTGAGGGAATTATGGATGCTTCAAACTGAACACGACCCATCAGCTCCAGAGATAGCTTACGTTGTTTTAGAAATATACTTTAATGAGTTAGTCAATCGTGAATACCAAACGATATCTAATCATTTAAATGTTTCTATTGAGGATATATTAGAGACAGTCGCTTATTATCAAACCTTAGCGATAACGCCTGCGGTTTACTTTTATAGTGAGGAAACACAATATATTGAACCAGATGTATTTATTCAACAGAAAGAAGAGGGATACGAAGTATCTTATAATTTTCAAAACTTACCGAAATTAAGTTTTAATGATACATATTATCAAGAAATGAAAGCCATTGATGATACTGATTTGAAAGAATTTATCAAGGACAAGCGACAGCAAGTGAGAGCTGTCTCGTATAGTTTGAAACGTAGAGAAGTGACACTCGTTCAAGTTACACAAGCAATTATTGAAGCACAAGCGCTTTTTTTCAATTCAAAAGGGCATCAAGTGTCTCCATTAACGATTAAACAAATAGCTGAAAGATGTGACCTTAGTCCTTCCACAGTAAGTCGTACTATTCAAGGTAAGTATTTTTATACTGATTTTGGTACATTTGAATTGCGAAAACTCTTTACAACATCATCAGTTCAGTCAGAATCAGGTGAAGAGTTAAGTCAACAATTTATATTAAAAGAAATTCAAAAGTTAATTAATCAAGAAGACAAGCAACATCCCTTATCAGATCAGAAACTAGCGGATATTCTTCATGAGAGAGGTTACGCGATCTCACGTCGTACGGTTAATAAATATCGCAAGGAATTAGGCATCTTATCCACAACAAAAAGAAGGATTAAGTAATGGAAAAGAGTTATGAATATTTTTTATAATTTAAAGAAAGCGCTTTACTTACTTATGAGAGCAAGTTATAATATAACTGAGGGGTGATGAACGTTGAACGAATTATTGTGGAAAGAGTTTGTCATTAAAAAAGTAATTAATCCTGATGCATTACCGGATAAAATAGCTAATTCATGGGAAGTATGTCGCAAAAAGGATTTAAATCCGTTTCAAATGGTTAGTAATACAGTATTACGTTATGACCAATTATCAATGAAACAGAAGCGTCATAAACTATTAATTGATTTAGTTGAAGAAGAGATTATCAAGATATCTAAAATTTTAAATCAAAGTGAATCATTGTTTATCTTAACCGATGCAGAAGGCTATATTATTTGGAGGCAAGGGAACGCTAGAGCGATTGATCAAGCAAATAATATTGGCTTCTTTGAGGGGAGTCGGTGGAACGAGCTCGATGTGGGAACAAATGCGATATCACTCGCTATATCAAAAAGGATGAGTCAAAAGGTATCTCGTTTTGAGCACTATGCAGTTGCATCGCATGAATGGAGTTGTTTTGCATGTCCCATATTTGATGGGGATCATCTAGTAGGCATATTAGATATTTCCACCTATAAGAATAATCATATTGAACACCAAAGTGTTACACAGTTAATTGCTGAGCGAGTCATGAACCGTTTATTCCAACGTCGAATCAAGCAGCAGCAAGCTTTAATGACTTATGTAGTAGGTACTGATAATCATAGCGTGCTTTGCAATGAGCACAAGCAAGTGGTTTACTTTCCTACTGAAATGGAAAGGTATAAGCAACTATCTCTAGGTATTGATATTGAAGCTTTTTGTCATCAATATGACGGTCTGTATAATGTTGAGTCCCTTTTGTATGATCAGGAGCTGATTGGTTATAAGTATCAATTCTATACCAATAATCATACAGAAAGAAAATATTATCCAGGTGTACTATCAGAGAATAAGGCTTATCAGAATTTTTTAGAGAAAGTTTATAAGGCGGCTGAGGGTACTGTACCCGTTCATATACGAGGTGAATCAGGTTCTGGTAAGGAGATTATTGCCAAAACGATTCACTATAATAGTCCATATAAGGATGGACCATTAATTAGTCTAAATTGTGGTTCAATTAGTGAAAACTTACTAGAAAGTGAGTTGTTTGGGTATGCGGCTGGGGCATTTACCGGAGCGAGCAAGGAAGGCTATAGCGGTAAGATGCAACAAGCAGAAGGAGGCACACTCTTCTTAGACGAAGTGGACAGTATGTCTTTAAAAATGCAAGCCGCATTACTACGTGCGATTGAAGAAAAACAGGTGACACCGATTGGTAGCAATAAATCTTACACGGTTGATTTTCGAATTGTGACAGTAACTAATCAGGATTTGAAAACTGCCGTTTGTGAAGGTCGCTTTAGAGAAGATTTATACTACCGACTCTATGTCATTCCACTTCAAATACCACCTTTACGTCAACGAACAGAAGATTTACTTCCATTAATTGAATCATTCTGCCAGAAGAAAAAGTGGCAAATTACGTGGAAGAGAGAATTATTCGACATAACGAAACACTATCCTTGGTATGGGAATATTCGAGAGTTTAACAATTTTCTTGAACGGTTGTATATGTTCTATCCTATCGAACAACCTAGCTTGCCTGTCATCAAAGAGTTAATTGAAATGACCACCTTTAGTGCTCCACAAGCACCAAGTAACCTTAGGGTGAAAATAGAACAAGAAAAAAATATACAACCTAAAAATGAAGCAGAAAAAATTCTTCAAACACTTGAAGAATATAATTATCATAAGAGTCACGCTGCGAAAGCTTTGAATATGTCACGAACTACCCTCTATCGCAAGATTAAGAAATACCAATTAGATGTAATATAGATAAACTGTTTCACCTTGTTCCACATAGGACACAGGATACACCAATTGAAACAAATTGTTGCACCTTGTTACATAAAGTATTTTATTCAATGAGTCAACGTAGTTTATATCGCCTTTTCAAAAGTTGGCACGGAAATTGCTATATATTAAGTAGAGAGGAAACATCATTAAAGGAGCGATGATAAAGCAAAAATTATACGCAATAATACATTAACGGAAAGGAGTCTGGACTGAATGAATGAATTTACTAATAATGTAATTCAAGCATTTAGCGATGCGCAGACGCTTGCTAAAGAAAGACAACAGATTCAAGTTGATATCCCTCATCTATGGTCAGTCTGGATGCAACCTAAACATTTTGTATTTGATTTCTATGAATCACTAGAGATTGATATTAATGAGATGGTACAACTCATTAATCAGGAATTGGATAAGTTACCTGTGAGTCGAGGGAGTGATAGTCAATTCGCTCAACAGCAGACGCCGAGGTACGATCGTTTAATTGAAAGTGCAAAAGAAGAAGCGAAAGAATTGCGCGATGAAATCTGTAGTTCTGAGCATTTTATTCTGGCACTGATGAATCAAAACTATAATCCAATCACAGCATTCTTATTAAAAAATGATATAGATCGTGATCTTATATTAGAAAAACTGAATCGGGTTCGTAAGGGGAAACGAGCAACTTCTGAGAACCAAGAGATGGTATATCACGCATTGGATCAGTATTCAACAAACTTAAATGAACGGTACCAACAAGGCAAGCTTGATAAGATTATTGGACGGGAGCAAGAAATTGAAGAAATTATTCGTGTCTTGTCAAGAAAAGCAAAAAACAATGCCATTTTAATCGGGCTGCCTGGGGTAGGTAAGACAGCGATTGTCGAAGGACTGGTACAAAAGATTGAGCAAGGACTCGTTCCTGATAACTTGAAGGACAAAGTCGTTTATAACTTAGACATGAGCTCACTTGTTGCAGGTGCTAAATATCGAGGTGAATTTGAAGAACGGTTAAAAGCAGTTCTAAATGATGTCCGAGATTCAAATGATAAAATTATTTTGTTCATTGATGAAATTCATACGATTGTAGGGGCAGGTAAGACCGAAGGTTCGATGGATGCAGGAAATATTCTCAAGCCAATGTTAGCTCGGGGTGAGCTTCGCTGTATAGGAGCAACGACTCAAGATGAATATCGGGAGAATATTGAAAAAGACAAAGCCTTAGAACGGCGTTTCCAACGAATTCATGTTTCAGAGCCAACTCTTGATGAAGCAATCGATATATTATCGGGCGTGAAGGACAGTTATGAAGTATATCATGGAGTTGAGATTACTGAAGATGCCGTCATAGCCGCTGTGAATCTCTCGAATCGTTACATGACCGATCGATTCCTGCCGGATAAGGCCATTGACTTGATGGACGAGGCAAGTGCTGTTCGACATATTCGGATAAAGAGTATGCCGGCACAAATCCAAACATTAAAAGATGAGATCACTCAAGTCAAGATCGAAAAACTAAAACAAGAACAGGGCTTTACAGAAAGCGTTGAAGAAGACTTAAGTCGTAACTTAGATCAATTAAACGCTCGGTTAGATCAGAAAATAAAGCATTGGGAAGTTGAACAAAAGATCATTGAACAGTTACAAGAATTGAATGAAGATAAAATCTATCAATTAAAATTAGCTAAAGAAGCTCAGCTAAAAGGTGAATTAGACGAGTACGTACAGATTACTCAACTACTTCTTCCTAATATTAATAGAAAGATAGAAGCCTTAGAAGAACAACGACTAGCAAATATCGATGAATTATATCTCATTCGACATACAGTGGAAGAGTCAGATATTGCAGAAATTGTTGAGAAACTAACAGGGATTAAAGTTCAAGGGGTTATGGAAAATGAACGGCAACGGCTATTGCAATTAGATCAAATTATTAAGCAACGTGTTGTTGGCCAAGATCAAGCTGTAGACAAGGTGGCTCAAGCTATCATCCGGTCTAGAGCGGGCGTTCAAGATCCAAACCATCCAATCGGCTCATTCTTATTCTTAGGTCCTACCGGCGTAGGAAAGACTCAACTTGCTAAATCACTGGCAGATGTCTTGTTCGGTAGTGAGCTAGAGATGGTTCGCTTGGATATGTCAGAATTTATGGAGAAGCATGCTGTAGCCAAATTAGTGGGACCACCTCCAGGTTATATAGGCTATGAAGAAGGGGGACAGCTAACAGAAGCAGTAAGGCACCGACTCTATTCCGTAGTCTTATTCGATGAAATAGAAAAAGCTCATCCAGATGTGTTCAATATTCTCTTACAAGTTCTAGATGAAGGGCGATTAACGGATTCACAGGGGAGAACGATTGACTTTAAAAATACAATCCTAATTATGACGAGTAATATCGGATCACTGAAGTTGCTCGAAGGGTTAGAGCGAGATAAGGAAATATCCGAAAAAGTTCAAAATGAAGTCAAAGATGAACTGAAACATCATTTCCGACCCGAGTTTCTAAATAGAATTGATAATATATTATTATTTAATCCACTGACCTTGGATGATATGTACAGCATAGTTGACTTAATGATTGCTGATTTAGCTCAGCGTTTACATCGTTATCGGATTGATTTAGTTGTATCTGAAGAAGTGAAAGGCTGGATTGCAGAAAATGGTTATGATCCAACACTTGGTGCGAGGCCTCTTCAACGATTTATCGTTGATCAATTGGAAACGCCTCTAGCCAGGGAATTAATAAAACAAGACATTATCTCAGATACTTGGGCATTCGTAAAGCTTAATAACGGTCAATTAAGGCTTAGTTATTTGGAGAAAGAAAATGAATAGTTTTGAAAGCGTTTTAAAAAAGGAGGCAAAGTAATTTGAAGCATTATGATGTATTGGTCATTGGTGCGGGTCCAGGTGGTTATGTTGCAGCGGAAGAAGCAGCTCGTTTGGGTAAGAGTGTCGCGGTAATTGAGCGCCAAGCTATTGGAGGAACATGCTTGAATGTTGGCTGTATCCCGAGTAAAGCTTATTTAGAGCATGCTCACTGGATTGATTCCATAAGTAAAGCACAACAAAATGGTATGCAGGTGGAGTTGAGTGGCGTGGACTTTACTCAACTATACGAGCGAAAAAATAAAGTCATCGCAAGTTTACAAAAAGGGATTCACTCTACATTTAAATCATTAAATATTGATTTTATTGAAGGGGAGGCAATTTATATCTCAAATAATACATTTGAAGTCAATGGCGAAAAAATCACTTATGAAGATGTGTTGTTAGCAACAGGAAGTCAACCATTTATACCACCGATACCTGGGTTAAGTTCACAACCGTATCTAACGACAGATACCTTCTTCTCAATGGAAGTATTACCAGAGAAGTTAGTGATTATTGGCGGTGGTGTCATTGCAGTTGAATTGGCCTTTGCAATGGAAGCACTGGGTGTTGAGGTGACCATGCTTGAAGTTGCCAAAGACATTCTACTCACAGAAGACAAAGATGCAAGAAAAATCATTAAGCAGAAGTTAAAGAACCGGATGACAGTCGAAACGGAAGTGGTTATTAAAAACGTTACAAATAACACCGTTGAACTGGAAGGTGATAAGCAATATACCTATGATCGATTACTCATCGCAACCGGGCGTAAACCGAATATAGACTTAGCTCAAGCGATGAATCTTGAATTTGATGAGCAAGGTAAGTTTATAGCAGTGGATGAATATTATCAAACATCGAAACCTCATGTCTACGCTGTTGGTGACGTGATTGGTGGCTATACACTAGCTCATTCAGCCAGTACAGAAGGAATTAAAGCTGTTCGGGCGATGAATAAGATGAAAGAACGTCCGCTCCTCAATTGTCACGTTCCTAGATCACTCTTTACACATCCTGAAGTGGCGACCTTCGGTCTTTCTGAAGAAGAAGCTAAAGTGCAAGGTTATGACGTTGTAATATCTCAATTGCCATTCGGCTTTAATGGTCGTGCAATTGCAGTCGATCAGACAGAGGGTTTTATTAAGTTAATAGTCGAACGTAAATTTGGCGAGATTCTTGGAGCAATTATTTGTGGTCCAGAGGCGACAGAAATATTACACCAAGTACTCACACTAGTAGAAGCAGAAGGTACGATCTATGAACTAGCCTCAACGGTTTACTCACATCCAACAGTTTCTGAACTTGTTCAAGATGTTGCTAAAGCGATTGTAAGAGAAATATAAGGAGGAAGAAATAATGGTTAAAGAAAAATCAATTCCACAATTAGAAGGGCGTAGCGAAACGGCATTAAAAGATTTGGTACAACTAGAGATTCGGACATCAACCAAAGCTGCCGCGGAGGCTGTGACTGCAGATAAAGCGAAAGACATGTATCAGACAATGGAAAATATCCGGAATTTTGAAGACAATGTGAGACGATTCTTCGCACAAGGGATAATTCCAGGATTTGTGCACTTATATGCTGGGGAGGAAGCTGTTGCGACGGGTATTTGCGCTCACTTGACAGATGATGATTATATTACTTCTACTCACCGTGGTCATGGTCATTGTATTGCTAAAGGCGGCGAACTCAACGGTATGATGGCAGAAATCTTTGGTAAAGAGACTGGTTTAGGTAAAGGTAAAGGAGGATCAATGCACATTGCCGATGTGGATAAAGGGATTCTAGGTGCTAACGGAATGGTTGGTGCAGGATTCGGTCTGGCAACTGGTGCAGGAATGAAAATCAAATATAAAAAAGAAGACAATGTGGCAGTTTGTTTCTTTGGAGATGGGGCTTCAAACGAAGGGTTATTCCACGAGTGTTTAAACATGGCTTCAATCTGGAATTTACCTATTATCTTTGTTTGTGAGAATAACTTCTTTGCTGAGTCAACACCACAGTGGTATGCATCGGCATCGGATACGATAGCTGAAAGAGCAGCAGCTTATGATATGCCAGGTGTTCGTGTAGATGGTAAGGACTTAATGGCTGTATATGAAGTAGCAGGAGAATATATTGAACGCGCTCGTAAAGGAGAAGGTCCTGCTCTAATTGAATGTGTTACATTCCGTAATTATGGTCACTTTGAAGGTGATGAACAAAATTATAAAAACAAAGAAGATGGCTTTGAAAAACGATTAGCGGACACGGATCCTCTGGATATATTTAGAGATTATGCAGTGGAACATGGACTGCTCACACTGGAAGAACTAGATGACATTCGGTCGCAATCTGAAGCGGACATCGCAGATGCTATTAAGTTTGCAGAGGAGAGTCCACAACCAAGACCTGAATCTTTATATGAAGATGTTTTTGCTGAGTAACCTAAACACAGAAAGGAGACAATACAATGACCAGACAAATTAACTTTATGAATGCAATTAACGAGGCTTTAGACCAAGCAATGGAAAAAGATGAGAATGTTATTCTATTAGGAGAAGATATTCACGGAGGAACCGCAATCCCTCACTTGGAAGAGCAGAATGAAGATGCTTGGGGAGGGGTATTTGGAGTTACGAAAGGTTTAGGACCAAAATATGGCTTAGATCGAGTGATTGATACCCCGCTATCCGAGATGGGATATATGGGTGCAGCTGTTGGAATGGCAGCAACTGGTTTAAGACCTGTTCCAGAATTAATGTTTAATGATTTTATTGGTTTTTCTTTTGACTCATTATTAGGACAAGCTTCAAAAATGCGTTATATGTTTGGAGGCAAAGCAACTGTTCCAATGACTGTTCGGACAAACCATGGTGCCGGAGCTTCAGCCGCAGCACAACACTCTGGGTCTTATTATGGAATGATAGGATCGATTCCAGGTATCAAGTGTGTGGTCCCAGCGACAGCCTATGATGCGAAAGGCTTACTCTTAGCTTCGATTGAAGATAACAATACAGTCGTATTCTTTGAAGATAAAACTCAATATGGACTCAAAGGAGAAGTGCCAGAAGAATATTATACTGTTGAGATTGGAAAAGCAAATGTCGTTCGTGAAGGTGAAGACTTAACGATTGTAACCATTGGAAAGATGTTATATGTGGCTTTAAATGTGGCTGAGACTCTCGAAAAAGATGGAGTATCTGTTGAAGTTATTGATTTACGGACAGTAGCACCTTGGGATCAAGAAACGGTCATTGAATCTGTTAAGAAAACAAATCGTTTAATTGTTATTGATGAAGCAAACCCTCATAACAATACAGCTACAGATATTGCATCGGTTGTAGGACAGAAAGCTTTTGATTATCTTGATGGCCCTATCAAAACCATCTGTGCACCAAATACACCTACACCGTTCGCAACAAATCTAGAAGCACTTTATCTACCAGATGCGGAAAAAGTATTAACAGAAGCAGCTGAATTAATCGATGATCTCAAAGCAAGAGCATAAGGGGGGAGTATAAATGGCAAAAAATATTGTAATGCCTACCTTGGGCTTAACGATGACAGAAGGGACCATTGAAACACTGTATTTCAATGAAGGAGATGCAATAAACACAGGAGATGTGATTGCAGAGATAAGTTCTGAAAAATTATCAAGTCCTGTAGAATCACCCGTCAGTGGTACTATATTGAAAATCAATGTACAAGAAGGGGATGTTCTACCCATTAAAGAAGTTATAGCTATTGTAGGTGAAGAAGGTGAAGAAGTAGCATCAGACGAACAGGATAAGGATGTTCCAGATGTTCCAGAAGAAGCATCTGAAGAAGTTTCAAGTGCTTCAACGAAAGAAGAGACGAGCAGTAAACCACGTAATCAAGGAAGCGATGGTGAGCGAATCTTTGCAACACCTCTTGCTCGTAAGATGGCTGAAGAGAAGGGGATTGATCTCTCGGATGTTAACGGAACGGGTGGCAATCATCGTATTACGCGTCTAGATATTGATAGATATGTACCAAGTGAAAAAGTCGTATCAAGTGTTCAAAGTAAGGATACCGCTACATGGGGTATTGGCTTAAGTGGGATGCGTAAGACGATTGCACAACGAATGATGGAAAGTGTTCAAACAACAGCTCAAGTAACAAACCACAGAAAAGTCGATATAACCAACTTAATGGCTTTCCGCAAAGAGATAAAAGAAAAAGTCTCTCGTCCACTAAATAAAGGTGAATTATCGATTAATACTTTAGTGACAAGAGCGGTGATATTAGCCTTACAAGAAAACAGAGAATTGAATGCTTGGTATCATAATGGAATCCATGAAGTACAAGAAGCTATTCATATTGGTATGGCAACAGACATCGAAGAAGGCCTTGTTGTTCCAGTCATTCGAGAGGCAGATCAAATGACTTTATCTCAACTTGGTTCTACCATCGCAAGCGTTGCTTCACAAGCTCGAAATGGTAGCTTACCAGGAGACTTATATTCAGGATCAACATTCACTATTACGAATCTAGGTAGTGCTAATATTGAGTACTTTACTCCAATCATTAATCTGCCAGAAGTAGCAATACTCGGAGTAGGTACTTTAAGCGATGAACTTGCGTTAGACACTGAAGGAACCGTCACCGTTCATCAAAAATTACCATTAAGCTTAACCTATGATCATCAAATTATTGATGGCGCACCAGCCTCTCGTTTCTTAGAGACAGTATCTGAATACCTTAATGACCCATACAGATTGATGTTATAAAAATAAAAGAGAATAAGCGTAAAGAAAGCAACAGAACTAGCCCAATTTTGTTAGTTCTGTTGCTTTTTGATTGAATGAGGATGTGAGGTATTCAGTGATTTTAATAGCTTTCTCAATGCTTGATAGGGTATCGATATTGAAGAGGTTTGAGTAATTAGGTACGAAACGACTTACTACTTTAGACAGTATGGCCCGTGGTGGCGCTTTACGACGCCCCATCTTCTAATTTACAAATATATATAGGGAGGGAGTTATTTCGGATTGTAACGGAAGTAGTGACATGTGGCAATGGGTGTATTATAACGGATTTTAATTTAGAGATTGATAGCATAAAAAAATATTATTCGTTTTAGAATTATTAATGAAACCTCTTACAATGAATTATATAAATTTATAGGTGATTATAAATTAACATAGTGAGTTAGGAGCCAAATACTAGCAAGCGCTATCATTTGTGTTATAATAAAAATATATATTATTCTAAGGAGGAATTATTTTATGGCATATCAAACAAAGTATCCCTTTACTAACGAGGTTTTGAAGACATACGAAAATATTTCGGATCAAGAGATTGAGAAACATCTAGAGAATGGTCACAGGTTATACAAACAATGGCGCAAAGAGGGGCAATTAGAAGATAGAAAAGCGGTCTTATATAAAGTAGCTGAAATTTTACGTCGTGATATCGACAAATACGCTGAGATTATGACAAAAGATATGGGTAAATTATTCGAAGAAGCTAAGGGTGAAGTCGAATTATCTGCTTCCATCGCAGAATACTATGCTGATAAGGCTGACGAATTCCTGGAACCAATTCCTTTTGAAACAGATACAGGAGACGCTTATGTCGTGCGCCAAGCAACAGGGGTGATTATGGCAGTGGAGCCATGGAACTTCCCTTACTACCAAATTATGCGCGTATTCGCACCAAACTATGTAGCAGGTAACCCAATGGTTCTTAAGCATGCTTCCATCTGTCCAGGATCTGCTCAAGCTTTTGAAGATTTAGTAAAAGAAGCTGGCGGGCAAGAAGGAGCCTACAAGAACTTATTCGCAGATTATGATCAAGTTGCTAAAGTGATTGCTGATCCGCGTGTTTCAGGTGTTTGTTTAACAGGTTCTGAACGTGGGGGAGCAACGATTGCTGAGATTGCTGGGCGTAACTTGAAGAAATCGACCTTAGAACTTGGTGGTAATGATGCATTTATCGTCTTGGATGATGCGAACTTAGATGGCCTAAAAGAATTACTACCAGGCTTACGTTTGAATAATGCCGGGCAAGTGTGTACTTCTTCTAAACGTTTCATCGTGACAGAGAAAAATTACGATGCATTCTTAAAGATATTAGTTGAAAGCTTCAAAGGAGCTAAATGGGGAGATCCAATGGATCCAGAAACAACCTTAGCCCCACTATCATCAGCAAAAGCGAAGGAAGAGGTCTTAGAAAAAATTCAATTAGCAGTTGATAATGGAGCAAAAGTGGTTTATGGTAACGAGCCGATTGACCATCCAGGTAACTTTGTAATGCAAACGATATTGACTGATATTACAAAAGACAACCCAATCTTTAATCAAGAAATCTTTGGTCCCGTGGCTATCGTTCATAAAGTTAAAGATGAAGATGAGGCGGTAGAGTTAGCCAACGATTCTAGTTATGGGCTTGGTGGTTCAGTTTATGGTGAGGATTTAGACCACGCTCGCAAAGTTGCCGAAAAAGTGGAGACAGGGATGTCCTTTATGAACTCTGGTTGGACCTCACTGCCAGAATTGCCATTCGGAGGCGTTAAAAACTCAGGTTATGGTCGTGAATTAAGTGAATTAGGCTTTACTGCTTTCTTAAATGAACATTTAATTTATACACCTAAACAATAAAATACCTTATAATATAATGGATAGGACTTGTAAACCAGGTCCTATCCCTACTTTTAATCAAGTACTATTTAGAGAGACATCAGTAGAATAATAGGCATACCAAATAATTCTTCAAAAGACTACTTTTTGTAGAAATTTGGCACAATTTAATTAATCATATCGTTTCCCATGTCGTACTAAATAGTGAATAGATCTTAGAAATCAGTCCTTACATCCAATCAGAACGACCTTATGCTTTTTAGTGTGAGGTTTTTTTGGCTCTTTGTCAAATAGGGTTGATGACTCATTTTAATCAAGATCAAGCAGCATAAGTTGTTGCTTGATCTTTTTTATTTGTCTGAGGGACATATAATCTCGTCATAAGTAAAATACGGTCT
>NZ_JBGQQY010000051.1:0-14678 GCF_045528545.1 Ruoffia sp. FAM 26254 | reverse complement strand
TTAAAGATGAGAACACAACACAAACTATCGTTGCATAGAGAGACACTTAAACATAGGAATAAAAAAAGAGCCAAGGTGACTGCGTCACCTGGCTCCTCGGTCCACCAACATCAAAAATTCATGAACCTTTATTTTTCACAATAAATGGGTGGTTTTTTATACTGAGACTGAGTTTTTCCCAGCTCCTCGTTATTTTATTTGATTTTTTTGGCTAGCTCAAGAGCTTTACTTGTATTTTTAAAATGCAATTTAGCTGTTTTATCTAAGACACTTTTACCATGTTTTTTAATGAGTTGAGCAGCAAGTACATCACTGGCTTTGCCTGCACCAGACGGCAATACTTTATTAAATGGTTTTCCGAGTGTTTCAAGGGATTCTAAGAAAGCAGCTCTGGCTATAATTGACGCACTTGCGACTGCTAAATGATGACTTTCTCCTTTTTTGACAAAGTAGACATCATCTTTAATTGGATGTTGTTCTTTTTGTAAGTACTTAAAGTAGTTATTTGCGGGCGTAAATTGATCAATTAATACACCACGCATCTCCTCTTTTTGCTCTGGATTCAATTTATTTAATAATTTTCCGATAGTGAAATTATGTAACGACACTTTAATACTCACTGCATTATACCCTTTTTCAATACCTTGATTATATTTTTCAGGCGTACAGACTGTTAGGTGATAGGGTACGGACATTTTTAGCTCTTCTGCAATTTTTACAATTTCCTTATCATTCAGGAGTTTTGAATCTTTTACGCCTAATAATTTAACCAAATCAAATTGACTTGGTGATAAATAAACACTACAGACAGTCAAAGAGCCAAAGTAGCTACCATTACCAACTTCATCACTCCCGATTATTGGCCAATTAGCAAAGCCTTCTGGAAGACCTGAAGCTGATGGACTTGTATTGCTTTTGGTTTTTGAGCTCGTTGAGGATGTTGCTGAATGATTATTTTGCCATTTAGCTAACTCAACGTGGCTATCATTTCCTTGAAAGAGTACTTTTCCACTTGTATAACCAGTAATCGTTGTCGATCCTACTTTGGCACGAAATTCACTGTAAGGAACTGGATCAACTAAATTATTCTTGTAATGTTCGTGCATTTTGTTAAAGGTTGCTTTATTTACTTTTATACTTTCTGAGGCCATTCACTTCATCCTTTTCGATTGTTCTGTGATATATTATAATGAACATTAGGCAAATTGTGAAATAGATTTGAGTAATGTAAGACTATTTAAGATAAAAATGAATTTATAACAAAAATTTGGTAAAATAAGATAAGCAGTTGAAAAGGATGAGTAATGATGGAACGGAATTTACGATTTAAAGCAAAAATTGCAGGAAAAGAATACACGATTGTGGGTCAAAAATCGGCTCTACATTTAAATTCAGTGGTTGATATTGTAAATAATCAACTACAACAATTAACTGAAATGACACCGGAGTTAAATAATGAAGATCGAAGTATCTTAATGTCGGTAAATGCTATATCGGATCAGCTTATGAAAGAACAACAAATTCTTGAGCTAGAGGAAGAGATTGAACAATTAAAGACACAAATAGAATCTAAGCAATCAACACGTCCGAATTATTCGAGAAGAGATCAAAGTAATTCGCATCAAGTACCATATGAGCGTGAGTGATTAGTCAGATAGGAGAGATGCTATGTTAACAATTATTATTCTTATTGCCTTACTTATTAGTTTCTATACAGGCTATCGTCGAGGTTTAGTATTACAACTGATTCGTTTAGTTGGGTATATTATTACCTTTGTACTTGCGACACGTTATTTTCAACCATTATCTGAGATTGTCGAAATGCTCATACCATTTCCCTCAGTTCAACCGGATACAGATTTAGCTTTCTATGATGAAGCAACGAGCTTTTTTATTGATGAAGCTTTCTATCGAGTGATAACTTTTATCCTCATCGGTTTAATTGGTTGGGTTATTACTAACTTTTTATCTTTATTATTCACTCGTGTCATGTATTATGATTTACTCAACCATTTAAATGCTATTGGTGGTGGCGTAGTGAACGTTTTAATTACCTATGTTATTGTCTTTTTCTTTTTATTCGTTCTATCACTGATTCCGATTGAATTTATACAACAACAGTTTGTTGATAATCCGATAGCTTATCAAATAGTGTCGAATACGCCATTTTTCTCAAACTTTGCTGCAGAAACTTGGTTCAATTTCAATCCATTTTCTTAAGAAATAGCGGTGTTCCTATGAATGGCATAGGGACACTTTTTTTGTTATAATATATAGTTGATAGTAAGAGATAGAAAGGAATGATGTTTTCTGTGAGTAATGAGAAGATTTTTGACACATTAGAATTCGACAAAGTACGTCAACGTATCAAACAATATACTCAAACAGAACTTGCTCAGAGTAAGATAGCTAATATGAAACCATCGAATAATTACGAAACGATTCAAAAGTGGCAAGATGAAACTGAGCAGTCACTGAATCTATTGTTGCAGGATCGTCTTATTCCGGTACCCCGGTTACGATCATTGGATCAACCTTTAAAGAGATTAGAATTAGGTGCCAGTCTCAATGGTAGAGAACTCGCAGAAGTTGGTAAGTTGTTAACGTCAACGAAGCAAGTCATTCAATTCTTTGAAATTTTAGCTGATGATGAGAAATATTTCCCGGCATTACAAGCCTGGGTAGATCGTTGTATTCATCTGCCAGAAGTTGAGAAGCTAATTCATAATGCCATTGATGAAGATGGAAGTGTCTTATCTTCGGCATCGAGTCAATTAGCATCTATAAGAAGAAATCAATCCAATACAGAACAACAAGTGCGAAATCAATTGAATCAAATTTTAAAGAGTCGTGCGAATCAATTAACGGATACTTTAATTACAATTCGTAACGGGCGCTATGTTGTTCCGGTGAAAGCAGAATATCGTAATCAAATGGGCGGAACAGTCCACGATCAGAGTAGCTCTGGGCAGACTTTATATATGGAACCACAAAGCGTGGTAAATTTAAATAACCGTTTAGCGGAATTAAAAGTTGCTGAGCGAAAAGAAATCGAACGGATTCTGGATGAAATATCACAGAGCTTAATGCCATATACAAATGAAATTCGAACAAATCAAGAGATGTTAGCTCAATTAGACTTTATTCAAGCTAGAGCAGGGTATAGCCGTGAAATTGACGCGACTAAGCCAATCTTATCAAAAGATTTAATCGTTGCCTTATGGCAAGCGAGACACCCGCTCATTGCATCCGAAGATATCGTTGCGAACGATATTTTACTTGGAGAAGAATATAAGGCTTTAATTATTACCGGACCGAATACGGGTGGTAAGACTATCTTGCTTAAGACGTTAGGCCTATTGCATTTGATGGGACAATCAGGCTTACATATTCCAGCTGAAGCTGGCAGTCAAATAGGTGTGTTTGATAATGTTTATGCCGATATCGGTGACGAGCAATCGATTGAACAAAGTTTAAGTACGTTCTCGAGTCATATGACAAACAATGTGAGAATTATTAACGATGCGACGCATGAATCTTTAGTTTTATTTGATGAGTTAGGTTCAGGGACGGATCCGCAAGAAGGTGCTGCATTAGCGATGGCGATTCTTGAACATTTTAGAAAAATGGGTACAACCATTATGGCAACGACTCACTATCCTGAATTGAAATTATATGCCAATGATGCTAAGGACACAATTAACGCGAGTATGGAATTTAATTCGGACACATTATCACCGACATATCGCTTATTAATAGGTGTCCCGGGTAGATCTAACGCACTCGAAATTTCTAAACGTTTGGGACTGCCAGATACGATTCTTCAAACTGCTCAAGAAGGTGTATCTAGAGATGATCAATCCATTAACGAGATGGTGGCTAATCTTGAATTTGAACGCCGTTCAGCTGAACAAGATCATATGAAAGCAGAGAAGTTCCTGGATGATGCAGAACAATTACATAAAGATTTACGACACGAATACAATCGCTGGTTAGAGCAAAAGAGTAAGATCGTTGAAAAGGCGAAGCGAGATGCTAATGAACTCGTGCGCGAGAAACAGGATGAAGCAGAAAAACTATTAAGTGAAATAAGAGAATTACAACTCGAACAAGGACAAAGTAATACGATTAAAGAACATGTACTTATTGATAAGCGATCATCCTTTGATGACTTGAAATTGCCAGAAGAACTTAAGAAGAATAAAGTGCTTAAACGTGCGAAAGAGAAGAAGAAACTTAAACCTGGTGATGACGTAGAAGTTCTTTCATATGGCCAAAGAGGCTCTATTGTTGAACAATCTGGAAAAGATGAATACGTTGTTCAAATGGGAATATTAAAGATGAAAATTGCCGAGAAAGATTTAGAACCACTTAAGAAAGTTGAAAAACCAACGAAAGTAAACGTCCAAAGAAATGTTGGATCAAAAGTTAAAACGACACTCGACTTACGTGGCCAACGTTATGATGCGGGCTTATCCAAATTAGAAGAGTATTTGGACTCTGCCTTATTATCAAATCATCCAATGGTAACAATTATTCATGGTAAAGGGACAGGTGCTTTAAGAAACGGTGTTCAAAAAGCACTTAAAGAGCATCCGCAAGTCGATCGCTTTGAATACTCACCACCAAACGCAGGTGGCGATGGGTCAACGATTGTTTATTTTAAATAATAAGTTTAATCATTATAATAAGTATTTGAGCAATTAGATAGTCTTCAATACTATGAGATGTTATAATAGTTTTATGAAAAGGGAGGAATGTAAACATGACACAAGCAATATCTGATGATCAATTTAATGCAAAAACAGATGAAGGGATTACCTTAACGGACTTTTGGGCACCTTGGTGTGGTCCATGTCGTATGCAATCACCTATCGTGGATGAATTAGCTGAAGAAATGGACGACGTTGAATTTTACAAAATGAACGTAGACGACGAACCTAAGACAGCTCAATCATTTGGAATTATGTCAATTCCAACACTTTTAATCAAAAAAGATGGCGAAGTTGTTGAAAAATTAGTAGGATACCACGACAAAGCCCGTTTGACTGAGATTTTAAATCAGTACATATAAATAGATAGATTAGATTTTAGCATTCATCTTACTTTTAAGGTGAATGCTTTTTTTGATTTTTGAGAAAAATGAGATATACTGATAGTATTTCTATAAGTCAAAAGGGACTTGAATTCCCTCTAGTTATATAAGGAAAACTAGACTATAATTGATGTGAGAGGTGGATGAAAAGATGTCAAAAAGAGTTTTAGTCGTAAATGATATTCCAGGAGCAGGTAAAGTAGCTGCAAATATAAACATTCCAATATTATCCGCTGGTGGATTGGAAGTATCCATTCTTCCTACAATGTTTGTATCAACCCAAACAGGGGAAAGTTATGCTAATATTATTCGTCATGAAATGAATGAAGATTTCAAACGAACGGTTGAAGTTTGGAAGGCAAATGACATCCATTTTGATGTCATGATGACTGGGTATTTTTCAACGACAGAGCAAATTGAATTATTTACCCAATATTATCGTGAGGAGAAACGGTTGAATCCAGAACTAATCTTGTTAATGGATCCGATTATGGCTGATCATGGGAAATATTATCCCGGTTTTGACCACCAAATCGCCGAAAAATTCTCAGCTTTAATGAAAGAAGCGGATATTGTCTTTCCAAATATTACAGAAGCGTGCTTTATTACGAATACGCCTTACTCAGAATCGATGACGGTTGAAGAGTTAGATAAAGTGAGTCTTAAATTAATTGAGTATGGTGCGAAGCATGTGGCTATTACTGGCGTTCGTTTACCTGATAAAATGCCAGATCAAATAGGCTTTTATGTTAGAGGACACAATGATTACCAAAAGTTACTGATGCATAGATATTATCCGCAACATTTCTTTGGTACCGGAGATATTGTCGTGAGTTCGACAACGGTTTGGTATAGTAGAGGGCTTTCCATTGAAGAGTCTCTAGTGAAGACAGGAAGCATTATTGAGCAATCATTAGACAATACGTTAGCCTTGAATCGAGATATCAAATGGGGAATTTATTTCGAGCCAACTTTAAAGGAATTCTTCCCACAATAAAATATAGAAAGGAATTTTTTAATGAAAGATGTAACTGATACATTTAACAACAGGAAGTGGAAAGATTCTTTCCAAAACAGGATGTCCAAAAATAAATTAAGTGGAGGGAAAGTACGTTATTTATATATTATACTAGTGATTTTAATAGCTCTTTACTACTATATTATGCTTCCGCCATTACATTATGCTTCACTTGATTTTTGGATTTTCTTATTCCTTATTGCAGCTGGTGTTTTAATTATTGAATTGTTAGCAGATAGTGTAAAAACATTTTCTAAACTTAAAAACGGTGAAACTGGCTTTAGTATGCCAAAATTCTCTCTGAAATATAAATTATTAGTGTACCCATGGCCAATCTTATTAGTTATTGGTGTGGTTACTTACTTAGTCTTATCACCTGTATTCTTTTCGGATGGGTATTCAAATATGATTACAGTGGATCAAGCTTCTTTCGAAGAAGATTTTCCTGAGACAAATATCAATCAAATTCCTTTAGTTGACCGTGATACGGCTGAACGATTGGGGAATAGACAATTAGGTAATATAACAGAACTTGTTTCTCAATTTGAAGTAGCTGAAGATTATACACAAATTACAATTGATTCCGCTCCTTACCGTGTATCACCACTAGAATATGCTGGTTTCTTCCGTTGGTTAAATAATTTTCAAACAGGGATTCCACATTATATCCAAGTTGATAATGTCACGGGTGAGGTTCAATTACAAACACCACCTGAACCTATTCGCTATAGTCACTCAGAAATTTTAAACCGAGACGTCATGCGTAAATTACGTTTTTCAAATCCATTTGCATTATTTGAAGCACCAACGTTTGAAATTGATGATGAGGGAAATCCTTTTTATATCGCTTCAACATATACGCGTAATTTCTTTATAAGAGAGCCAGAAGTAAATGGTGTCATTGTGTTGAATGCGACGACTGGTGAAACAAATACGTATTCTTTAGAAGAAATACCAAGTTGGGTCGATCGAGTGTATGGTGCAGATTTAATTATGCATCAATTGACGATGCAAGGTCACTACCGTAACGGATTCTTTAACTCACTATTTGCTCAAGAAGGAGTGACAGAACCAACAGCGGGATATACATATTTACCAATCGGAGATGATTTATATCTGTATACAGGTATTACATCCGTAGCGGCGGATGAGTCGAATATTGGTTTCGTGTTAGTAAACTTAAGAACAAAAGAAGCCCAAATGTATCCTCTAAGTGCAGCTGAAGAATTCTCAGCAATGCGTTCAGCGGAAGGTAGTGTTCAAGAAACAAGCTACACAGCGACATTCCCATTACTTATAAACATTAATGGAAATCCGATGTATATCCTTACATTGAAAGATAATTCCGGCTTAATTAAAGAATATGCTTTAGTTGATGTTCAAAACTATCAAAGTGTTTATGTCGAATCAAGTGTGTCTCAATTAATGCAAGCTTACGCAGTTGATAATCCATTAGACATTGAAGAAATCGAAACTGAAGATGACTTGAATGAATTTACAGGAGAAGTGGATGCTGTTCAAGCGGTTGTTGTCGAAGGAAATACGGTTTATTACTTTACATTTGATGGAACAGTTTATAAAGCTGATATCTCATTAAATGATTACTTACCGTTTTTAGAAGCAGGAACAGAAGTTGACTTTACAGCTACAGAGTCTGGAGAAGTCAGAGAAATTGAATGGTAAACATTATTATAAATTAAACACAGGACCTACATATTTGAAAATATGTGGGTCTTTTTACTTAATTATGATAAGGAATATAATTTGGAATATGAATATGAGTTCGATATACTTAAACCATTAAAGGAGGTTATTATGTTAACAGTAAGCAATTTAGTGAAAAGCTTTGGCGATTTACGAGCAGTCGATGGCGTATCATTTGAGATTGAGGATGGAATAATTCTAGGAATGATTGGCCAAAATGGATCTGGTAAAACGACAATCTTTCGAATGATTTTAGATTTTTTAACTCCAGAAGAAGACGGTAAGGTTAACTGGAACGGCGAAAAATTGGGCAATAATTTGTATGATAATATCGGTTATTTACCAGAAGAACGTGGATTATATGAAACAATGACCATCGAACAACAAATCACCTATTTCGCCCAATTGCGTGGAATGCAAAGAGATGATATCGATAATAAAATCGATGAATGGATGAAAAAGTTTGACGTTAAAGGAACACGAACAGATAAGATTAAAACTTTATCTAAAGGGAATCAGCAAAAGGTCCAGCTCATTGCGACGTTAATTCATGAGCCTAAATTAGTTATCTTAGATGAGCCCTTTAGTGGACTCGATCCGGTGAATGCTGAGTTATTAGAACAAGGCATTTTAGACTTGAAAGAAAAGGGTAGTGCAATCATCTTCTCAAGTCATAATATGAATAATGTCGAAGAGATTTGTGATAAATTAGTCATGATTCATCACGGAAAACAATTATTGTATGGTGAAATTAATGAAGTGAGAGAAAGCTTTGGAAGAACATTTATCTATATAGAAACACCTGATTGGACACTTGAAGAACTCAAAGAATTAGAAGGGGTCATCGATGTGAAGGAAACGAGAAAAAATCAATATACATTGAAACTCGAGGATGCATCTTATGGTGAACCTTTATTTAAAACAATTTCTAAAGGTGAATACTTACCGAAGTTTAGTCAACAGCCACCGACATTAGAGGAAATATTTAAGATGAAAGCAGGTGAAGCCATTCATGAATAGATTAGGAGTTATAATTAAAGAAGTCTATCGAAAAAATGTCCTATCTTGGTCATTTTTTTGGATGATTGTCTCACCAATTATAATGGTAGGTGTTGTGTTAGCTATTGGTTATTTCGTCGGCAGCAGTCAGTTAGATTCATCTGTGGGTAATATTGCGGTGATTGATGCGAATGCTGAAGTCCAAGAGATTATTGAAGAAGTTAATACTGGAAATCAAATACAATATGATTTTGATCGTAGTCAAGCAGATGAAGCTTTACAGACCGATGACATAGACGGTTATTTAATATTTGGAGATGATGTTTCTAATCCAATGTATTACCGCAAAACTACAAGCAAAGATATTTCATTAGCACCTTTTGAAGAAGCCTTAAGTCAATATAATTTCGTCAATTCAGCGGAAGAAATGGGCTTGACCGGTGAACAATTAACTCAAATTCAAGATACAGCCGTATCGATTAATAGTATTAACGTGAGTAGGAATGAGGCCGGTGAAGTCGTTGAACAATCTGCTCAAGATCCTGTGATGTTTGTAAGGATTGGGATTGCTTATGCTGTTTCAATTATTGTATTCATATTTATTATGAATTATGTGAGTATTATTTCTCAAGAAATCGCGGTTGAAAAAGGGTCGAGAATTATGGAAATTATACTTTCCAGTGTATCACCTACCGCTCACTTCCTAGGGAAATTGATAGGGATATTATTAGTGATACTGACTCAAGTCGTTATTTATATTGGTTTGTATTTCTTAATTTCTTTTGTTTTACGTCAATTGAATCTACTGGATTCTTTTGAGGGGTTAAATATTGGTGAACTGTTACAAGGTAGTAGTAATGTTGTTATCTTAGGTATCGTCTATGCCATCAGCGGTATATTAATTTATACTGTTCTTGCCGGATTCTTAGGTTCATTAGTATCTAAGACTGAAGATGTTAATAAGATGATTACACCGATTATATTCTTAGCTCTAGGTGGTTTCTATGTTGGGATGTTTGCACTGAATTCAACGAATAATTCCTTAGTTCGAATTACATCGCAAATCCCATTATTTACACCATTTATCATGCCGTTTAGAGTCGCTGCAGAAACTGTAAGTTCAACTGAAATCGCCATTTCAATTGTGGTTTCCGTCTTATTTATGGCCTTTGTACTTTGGTTCTCACTTCTGTTCTATAAGAGCAATGTTCTAATCTATAGTGATAAAGGGATGGTGAATGCCTTCAAGCGTTCATTTGCCTTATGGAAAAGTGAAAGAGCAAGTAAATAGAATGTGTTTAAAGAAACAATCCAGTCACACGGGTTGTTTTTTTGTAAAATTTTAGGCACATTTTTTAGCATTATTTTGTAATCAGCGTTATACTATAAGTTAATAATTATTTGTTTACTTTCGGAGCGATTTATTCACTCCACTTAATATCGATGTGATATTATTAATACGGTACTATTAGAAAAGAGATGAAAGTATGAAAGAATTACCCATTGGCTTTATTGATTCAGGGTTTGGTGGTTTAACGGTTGTAAAGCAGAGTTTAAAACAACTACCTAATGAATCAATCATCTATCTAGGTGACAGTGCACGTGCACCTTATGGGCCGAGATCATTACAAGAAGTTAAACGATATATATGGCAGATGACGAATTACTTACGCGAAAAGGGCATCAAAATGCTTGTCATTGCTTGTAATACAGGGACAGCAGCTGCGTTAGAAGAGATTCGAGCAACATTAGCTATTCCAGTTGTTGGTGTGATTCATTCTGGTTGTCGTACAGCTATTAAGAATACGACCGGCGGACACGTCGGTGTCATCGGAACCCAAGGAACAATTAATAGTAATATGTATGAAGAGGTGATGCTTGAAAAAGCTGACACACTCAATATTACGAGTATCGCTTGTCCTGAATTTGTTGAACTCGTTGAGTCTCAAAATATTGAAACGGACGAAGCTCTTGATATTATAAATCATCGATTAGAACCCTTAATAGAGGCGAAAGTAGATAGCCTTGTTCTAGGATGTACACATTATCCCTTACTGATTGACAAGATTCAAAAGGTCATGGGACCAGAGGTTACTTTGATTGATTCTGGGGTTGAAACGATTAATGAAGTGAGTACCTTACTCGACTACTTTAGTTTAAGTCGTACCGCAGAAGAAGCAGCACTCACACCAGCAACGCAAGCAATTTATACGACAGGCAATGCTTCGGAATTTGAAACATTCGTCCGTCAATGGTTAAAGCAACCCGAACTCAAAGTTCAAGAATGTGATATAAAAGGAGAGATTATCGTTGATTGTTATGATAGCTAGTCATAATCAAGGGAAAATAAAAGAATTTAAAGAGATGTTCAAAAACACTGATATCGAAGTAAAATCATTATTAGATTACCCTGACGTTGAAGAAGTTGAAGAAACTGGAACAACATTTGAAGAAAATGCGCGTTTGAAAGCTGAAACAATTGCCAATGAATTACAGGTCATTGCTTTAGCCGATGACTCAGGCTTAGTTGTTCCATCATTAAACGGCGAACCGGGGGTATATAGTGCAAGATACAGCGGCGAACCGAAAGATGATCAACGAAATAATCAGAAATTATTAACCGAGATGGCAAGTTTTGAAGGGAAAGACCGCCAGGCATACTTTCAATCGGTATTAGTATTAGCTTATCCAAATAATGAAAGTCTAGTGGTTGAAGGAAAAGCTCAAGGTTATATTCTCAAAGAATTAAGTGGCGACGATGGATTCGGCTATGACCCATTATTTTATTATCCTGAGAAAGAAAAGACATTTGGAGAGATGATCCTTACAGAAAAAAATAAAATAAGTCATAGAGCGAAAGCAATGCAAGAATTAAAGAAAAAAATAGATAAATGGATGAAGGAGCTGGATATTTATGAAAATGATGATTTTAAGTGACAATCACGGACGTTGGAAAAAAGTATATGACATTGTTAAAGAAGTCAGACCAACAGTGGATTATATCTTCCATCTAGGTGATTCAGAGTTCGAACAAGATGATTCTATTTGGGAATTAATTGATGGTGCCGTAGAAGGGAATATGGACGGGAATCAATATTATCCAATGGAACAAATCATCGACACACCAGAAGGAAAAGTGTACTTAGTACATGGACACGTTCAAAGTGTTAATCGTACAAACAGCGCTGTCATTGAATTAGCTAAAGAGCGCGGAGCGAACTTTGTGTTTCATGGTCACACGCATCAATTAAAGAGTGAATTGATTGATGATGAATTACTATTAGTTAATCCAGGTAGTTTAAATAATTCAAGAGGGATTCATCCATATAAAACATATGCGATTGTTAATGTAACTAATGATGAATATGAAGTGACGTTCTATGATGAGGATATGAAACTACTAGAAGAATTAACACACACCTATCCAAGATAAAAAAATGCGATGAGTTTTTAAGCTCATCGCATTTTTTTATTATGTTTCGTCGTAAACAGAACTTGGAATTTTGAAATCTTGTTCTTGTAGAGCAAATAAATATTCACGATAGAAAATACTTGTATGCATATAATCTTCTCCCGTTGCTACAGTAAAAGCAATACGGTAATTGAATGTTTGATCAACTCCACGAACGAAACCAACAATGGTAGGTTCATCGCGCATGACTTCATTGTATTTTTCATAAATCATTTGAGTTATATCTTCCATTTCTGCTTCAAAAGTTTTAAATTCAGTTTCGTCTGCTACTGGGATTTCAATCGTAACTTGACGCGTACTACGGCTTTTATTGTTAACCGTTGTAATTAGGCTATTGGGAATATAAAACTTATCCCCACTAGCTGCCTGAATGGTTGTTGTACGTATACCAACATCCTCAATTGTACCAGTAATTTCTTCCGCTGGAATTTGCACAAAATCTCCCACTTCAAAGTGATTCTCAAAGATAATGAAGAAACCATTAATCATATCATTGATCAGGTCTTGGGCACCAAGACCAATCGCAACCCCAGCAATCCCAGCACCAGCTAATAACGTTCCAACAGGAAAACCTAAAGCTGTGAGTAAATAATATATAAATAGAAAGTATAAAATATACATTGAAAAGTTACGAAGTAAGGTATTAATAGTCTTAATTCGTTGGGGTGATTGCTTTCCTCTAATGCTAATACGACCTGCAGGGTTCGCATTAAAGAATGATTCGATAATGTATTTCACGACTAAAAAAATAATCGTAATGATTATTAAACGCAATAATATTGTTCCAAAATAAATAATATTCTCAGATGTTTCTTCTGGCATAAAATTCCTTAGAATTGCTTCTAAGTTTAATTGTCCGATCGCCAAATTATCACACTCCTTTACTAAAATATAACAGAATTAGCATGGTTTATATAGTTTTTTGCACGAGTAGGCTAATACTTCAAAAAATATAAATAAAAAAACTCTCAGAATATGTATCCAATTATTTGTACAATATCCTTAAAAATGATATATTTATCCTATAAGAACAGGGAAGGAGTGAGTTAGAAGTATGACAATAGGAGAATTAGCTGGAATTATTGCAGCGCTTGCATTTGTGGTATTAGTTGTATTTATTTGTTTAAATTTATCAAGATTATCACAAATTTTAAAAGATGTAAACGAAACGGTGGCAAAACTAAATACTACTATTGATGCCGTAACAAAAGACGTAGATAATCTATCGATCGAAGTTGAGGGGTTATTGAACAAAGCGAATACGTTAGTTGACGACGTAAATGGTAAATTAAGTAAAACAGATCCATTATTTGTTGCTATCGGAGATTTAGGTACATCTGTATCTGATTTAAATGATTCAACTAAAAATATGACTTCAAATTTATTGAAAGGGGTAGGGAAGAAACGCCAATCACCTATCGAAAAATTTGTAAATTCGGCTAAGGGAGTAGCACGCAAACGACCTTCAGCAGGAGAAGCGGCACCATCACCCAGAACAGAAACGTCGAATCGTCCGGTGACTAAACCAAAACCACCTGTACCAACGGTAGATTCATTAGAAAAAGAATTATATGAATCAGAATTATTTGATATTAAAAATAAACCAGCATCAAAGACAGCTGGAGAAATAACAATAAAAAACTAAAAGAATGATAATAGAAAGGATGATTTGAATGAGTAAAAATGGAGGATTTTTCTTAGGAGCATTATTTGGCGCTTCAGTAGCAGGAATTGCTGCTTTATTATACGCACCAAAATCAGGGAAAGAATTACGTCGTGATATTGCTGTAGAAGTTGACCAGTTTTTAGATAGTGCTGGGGAATATACAGACTATGCAGTAGAACGTGGTGTTGAATTATATGATGCTGCCTATGAAACAACTGAAGATATTAAAGTAAATCTAAAAGATTCAGCGGATCAATTTAAATCTCAATTTGACGATATTCGGCAAGAAGCATCAACAGAATGGAATCGTGTAAAAAGCGACATGAACGAATCCAAAGATGAATTAAGTAAAGATGCACAAAAATTAAAAGAAGATGCAGAAGACTTAGGAGATACAATTACTGTTGAAGCTGAAGACTTAGCAGACGATGTAAGTGACTCAGCACAACATGTAAAAGCGTCAACTGAAGACGCTGTTGATAACGTGAAAGATCAAGTAAATAAATAATTTATTACTAATGTGAGTGATACATTAATTTAATGGCTCTTTGTCAAATAGGGTTGATGACTCATTTTAATCAAGATCAAGCAGCATAGGTTGTTGCTTGATCTTTTTTATTTGTCTGAGGGACATATAATCGCGTCATAAGTAAAATACGGTCTCTAAAATGACTGTAATTTCGATAGCCGTAGGCTGTTCGTTTCAATACTTTAATTTTATTAT
>NZ_JBGQQY010000050.1:0-16456 GCF_045528545.1 Ruoffia sp. FAM 26254 | reverse complement strand
TTTGCGTCATGTGAATTCATCCTTGTCTATTGAGAGTTGTCGTAACTTCAATATAACATGAAAATTCACAGGGCGTATTTTTTTATGCCTTTTTATAGGTGGCTAAGTTCATTATAAAATCCACCTTATCTTGATTCGGATTCGATTTAGGCATTTTTGGCGGTCTCCCTTGCGGTTTATTCAGACCTTGGGTGCCAAACCTTTCGTATTGACGATGCCAGTTGGCTATGATGGATGGCTCACTTATACCAAAAGCATTCGCTGTGTCTATATAGGACGCACCCGTGTCTTGCTCAAATCTTAAAACATTTAACTTAAAATTTAAAGGATAGGTTGCATTTCGTCGTTTGGTTTTAAGGCCTTCTTTCCCATTGGTTTTGAATTGGTTAACCCATTTTTCAATCAAACTTGTCGTTGAAATATGGTGTTTCTTAGCGAGTAAGGTGTAACCGAATGTCCCATTTAGATACTCTTCGACAACCTTTAATTTGAATTCATATGAATACTTTTGTGACACAAAAACGACCCCCGTAAAGTTAGATTTTTAACTCTAACTTTCGGGGGTCACCTCAGCGCCTTGCTATTTTTATACTTCTTTTAATTCATTAAGTAACTGACGTTTGGCTTCGATAAACTCAGGTTCAAAAATTATTTTCTCAACATCAAAGCTTTTAAAGTCGACGGGCAACTCAAATGTAATTTCACCGGGTTGCCCTTTAATAATATAAACCCGATCCGATAAGATTAAAGCTTCATCTACATCATGGGTAATGATTAATGAAGACCAGCCCATCTTCTCGCGGTAATTCATAAACCATTGATGAAGTTGACGTCTTGTAATGGCGTCAAGAGCACTAAAAGCTTCATCTAACAATAGCCATGGTCTGTCAAATGCAGCTGTTCGCATAAAAGCCACGCGTTGTCTCATCCCACCACTTAGGGCGTGGGGATAATAATTCGCCCATTCTTTAAATTGAAAGATATCGAGTAATTCTAACGCATGCTCACGTGCGTGTTTCTTGCTTTCACCCTGTAAAATCCGCGGCAACATAATATTTTCAATGACAGTATAATGCGGATACAACATATCTTTTTGAAGCATGTAACTTATCTTACCTTTAATTTCTTTGGTTCCATTCAACTCAATCTGACCTTGTTGGGCATCGATAATTCCTGCAATGAGGTTAAAAAGGGTTGTTTTTCCAACCCCACTCGGGCCAATAATGGCAACGGTCTCCCCTTTTTGAAGTTGAATGTTAATATTTTTTAGTACTTGACGATTCCCGTATCGAAAACCAACATCTTGAATTGATAACATGTTATTCTCCTAAAAATTCGTTCGTAAAGTATGTCGCTTCAGTCAAGTCAACTTCCGTTAAGTTACTTTCGTATAACCATGTGTAGAAAGCATTCCAGCGCTCTTCATCGATATAACCCCATTGTTCTGGTTTACTTGTATAGGCTTCGTTAATCCATTCTTGGGAAGCAAGAACAAAATCACGTTGCCCTTCTAATTCCGGTGCATGTTTCAGGAGAATATCGGTTGCTTCTTCTGGATTCTCGATTGCATATTGATAACCGCGTTTGATGGCTTGAACCACTTGCGTCGCTTCTTCAGGACTATTCGCTAAATAATCGTTATTTGCAATAATTATTGGTGAGTAGAAATCTAATTCTTCTGCGTAATCTCTGAAGTAAAAGAAGTTCGTTGGAACGCCCTGGCTCTCAGCCATTATACCGTCCCAAGCGTAATAAACCCAGGCTGATTCAAACATCGAATTAGCTAAACCAACAATGGAATTATCTGCTTGATTAGGGACTAATTCGATTTGTGAATAATCGCCGCCTTCGTTATTAATAATATGCTCTAACATTCCCAGTTCAATGGGATCATTCCATGTTCCGTAAGTATGACCTTCCATCTCCACCGGTTTTGTAATTTGGCTGTCTTCTCTAGCAATAATACCACTTGTATTATGTTCGATAATTGTTGCGACAGCTGTTACAGGTAAACCTCCTGCTAGACGTGTAGCTAAAGAATCTTGGAAACTAATGCCAAATTGAGCTTGACCCAAACCTACTAATTCAGTCGTACTGCCTTCTGGTGGACGGCGAATCGTTACTTCCACGCCCGCTTCTTCAAAATACCCTTTTTCTAAAGCAACATATAATCCAGTATGATTTGTATTCGGTACCCAATCTAAAATAAACTCTATCTGACTGGCTTGAGCCGATGCACTCATAGGAATTAATACTGACATACTGACGATTAAAGCAACAAGCATTTTCTTGAAATAATTCATCATATTATTCTTCTCCTCTGATTTTCTTTTTTTGATTAAAACGCCAAGGTGTTAAATATTTTTCAATATAAGATACAACACCCATAAAGAACAGACTTAATAACGAAATTAAAACAATGACCGCAAACATCTTGTCATAGCTAAAGGCACGTTTGGTTTGAATCATATAAACCCCTAAACCTTCAAAGCCACCAAGCCACTCAGCGACAACCGAACTCACAAAAGCGTAAGACACACTGACCTTCAAGCCACTTAAGAAAAATGACATACTCAACGGTAACTTCACATGACGTAATATCTGCCAACGATTTGCTCCCATTAATTGGAGTAATTGAATCGCATCCTTATCCGCGTTAGCAAAGCCGTTCAGTATACTAATAATAATGGGAAATAATGTCGTTAAAATGACTAAAACAATCTTTGGTGTCATGTCATAACCTAGCCAAAGCACTAATATCGGTGCAATTGCTACAGTTGGAATGGTTTGTGTAACCACCAACATTGGATATAAGGCTCGGTTCAACCAAGGAATCACATCCATAATAATCGCTAAAAAGAAAGCGAGGAAAATTCCTATAGCGAGACCAATAAACGCTTGAATCAGTGTCACCCGGCTGTTCATCCATAAATTCTCTCGGTCTTGCCACAAAGCGATTAGGACATCACTTGGTGCGGGAATAATAAACTCAGGTAACCAACCAACTCTAGCAGCCACTTCCCAAAGCAGTAATAGCCCCAGACCTAGGATCCATGAAGCATATTTAGTGGCGATGTTTTGTAGTTTTATCTTCAATCGTTAACACTGACCCTTTCGCATCATAACTAATTTTGACGTTAGTAAAAATTTTGTGGTGTGTTTGAGAAGCGATTTCGATCGCCTCTTTTAAGATAGGCATCAAAGTATCATAATCACCTTGAATCGTTGTCTCAAACGCCGCCACTTCATAGTTATCCGTCTTTGATGCTATAAAAGCAATGACAGAATCAACCACTTCAAGTGTCGCTTCTTGTGTTGCACCTAGCGGTAAAATTTGTAAAGCAATACTACAATTAACCAAAAAAAAACCTCCCTCATATTCACAACACAAAGTGTCTGAGTCAAGGTAGGTTGAGTGATATTGATAAAGGTATATTCGTACAAAAAGCATACTGCACCAATATACATAAACTTTACTTATTCACATCCCTACGCGAGTCTTAACTCATTCAGGTTCATAGAGTTCAGGTAATCCCATCTCAGCCGAAGCACCCCTTGTGTTATAGTAGAAAGCTTAGCATATTCATAAGCAATGTGCAACAGGATTCAAATTTTTGTATCAAAAAAGCTCGAAGAACCCAATAAAATGGCAATCTTCGAGCTGGTTGTAACAGCTTAATACATCATTAAATATTTATCTAATTCCCATTGTGTCACTTGTTTTTTATATGACTCAAATTCCATTGTTTTCTCAACAATAAAGTTACCTGAAATATGTGGACCTAGAGCATCTCTCATGATTGGGCTGGCTTCAAATTCAGCAATGGCTTCGCTAAGTGATGATGGCAGGTCAATGACACCTTCAGCCATACGCTCTTCTGGAGTCATCGTATAAATATTACGGTCAATTGGCATAGGTGGTTCAATCTTGTTCTCAATTCCATCTAAACCAGCTTGCAAGATAACTGCTAAGGCTAAGTATGGGTTGGCAGAAGGATCCACACTTCTTAACTCAACACGAGTTGAATTACCACGAGATGATGGAATACGAATAAGCGGAGAACGATTTCTCTCACTCCAAGCAATATATACTGGTGCTTCGTATCCTTCAACTAATCGTTTGTAAGAATTTACTAATGGATTACAAATAGCTGTATAAGCACTCGCATGCTTAATTAAACCACCGATAAAGTAATGAGCATTCTTAGATAATTGATCTGGAGTTGATTCATCATAGAAAGCATTCTTCCCATCTTTATCGAATAAAGATACATTAAAGTGCATTCCAGAACCACTCTCACCATAAATAGGCTTAGGCATGAACGTCGCATATAAATTATGACGACGAGCCACTGTTTTAACAATCAATTTAAACAATTGAATTTTATCACATGCGCGAATCGCATCATTATATTTCCAATCAATCTCATGTTGCCCTGGTGCAACTTCGTGATGACTCGCTTCGATTTCAAAATCTAAACGCTCTAATTCAAGCACAATATCACGTCGACAGTTTTCTCCTAAATCCGTTGGCGCAAAGTCAAAGTAGCCACCATCATCATTTAAGTCCATCGTTGGTCGACCATCTTCATCCAGTTTTAATAAGAAAAATTCAGGTTCTGGGCCTAAGTTGAACGAAGAAAAACCTAAATCTTCCATCTTATCTAACACTCGTCTTAAATTCCCACGAGGGTCACCTAAGAAAGACTCTCGTTTTGTTGTATCTACATCACAGATTAAACAAGCAATGCGTCCACCATCTGAGGGAACATCCCAGTTAAAAATCATCCAAGAGTCGTAATCAGGAATTAAATACATATCACTTTCTTCAATACGTACAAATCCTTCAATTGATGAACCATCAAATGTCATATTATTTTCTAATGCCTTTTCTAACTGTGTTAAAGGAATTTCAACATTCTTAATTGTTCCTCTAATATCCGTAAACATTAATCGTATAAAGTGTACGTTATTCTCATGCGCATCAGCAATAATACGATCTTTCGTCCATTTTGTCATTGCTTCAAAATCCTCTCTTTTAATAGGTTATTCGAATCTAGATTGAAAATCTAGTTCATCCCTTAAGATACGTCGCACATCTTGGTCAGTTAGAGGTACTGAGTTTTTAGATACTCTGTCACTAAAGCGATATCTATTTTTAATACCTTTAATTGTCATGCCTTCATCCATTAGGTCAATGATGTCCAGTAATCGATCGACATCATTTAAAGAGTATAGCCTACGGTTGGTTTCGCTACGTTGAGGCTCGATTAATCCCTGTTCTTCGTAATAACGAATTTGACGAGCGGTTAACTCCGTCAACTCCATAACCGTACCTATTGGAAAAACTGCTAGTGACTTACGAAATTCCTTTCTTGCCATCACCATTCTCCTCTCTTAGAAAATTATTATACAACGATTAAAAAGCTCTCGCAAACATATTATAACACCATTTGTAAAGAAATATCACATGAATGAATCCCAAACTAATAATTATTATTATTATACAGTCATCTAGCTTTTGAAATTATGAACAGAATATTAAACTTTCATTACTTTATTCAAATATTCAACATTTCTTATGGTATTCTCGAGTCAGTTAGCGTATTCTTTTATTTAGAAATGTTTTTTTTAAAGGAGTTTTTGAAATGCCAAAAACGCGTAACTATACGCCAATAGCAACAATTGGCTCTCTTATATTCATTGCCATTTGTTTAAGTTTAATTATACTTTTAAATAAATTAACTGCGAACAATAATTTAATTATTGCAGAGCACCAACAACAATCTACTCAAGAAGAGTTAATTTCTTTACAAACTGAGCCCGTTGTTTCTCAACAGACTGAAAGTGTAACCGATGAAAGCATCGAAACACCAGCTACTTTGGCAGAAACACTGAGTACCTACTCACCAAAAGATAAAGCAATGGAAGAAACGATTGCTGAATTAACCCAAACGGAGTTTGATGGAAACTTAATTCAAGCCCAAGATGAAATTCTTGCAGCTATCCATGCAAATGATCTTGATGTGGAAGAACTTGGTTATCTTTTCTTACCAGATTATCCGGCAGAAAAAACTGCGGCTGCAACTGGAACCCAAATTGACGTTCCATTGTATCTGCAAAAAGATGCGAACTG
Source organism: Ruoffia sp. FAM 26254 (assembly GCF_045528545.1). Classification (NCBI taxonomy): domain Bacteria; kingdom Bacillati; phylum Bacillota; class Bacilli; order Lactobacillales; family Aerococcaceae; genus Ruoffia; species Ruoffia sp. FAM 26254. Next base: position 10,320 of record NZ_JBGQQY010000050.1, on the reverse strand, counting down.
GCGAACTGAGAAATACGGAAGTAATACAACCCAACAACTGGGTGAAAACGGCTGTGCAATCCTTTCTCTAGCCATGGTTCATGCTGCTTTTGAGAATCGAGAAGTGAATCCAATGGAAATCCTTGAATGGAGCGAGGAAAAGTATTGGGTAGATAATGCCGGGACATCTTGGCAAATCTTCCATGACTTTGCGGTTGAATATGATTACAATTTTTATAACTATGGAAATGATTTCTATAGCGCAATGGAAGCTGTAAATAACGGTGAATTAATCGTTGCGTCTGTCTTACCAGGTTTCTTTACAGAGGTTGGCCACATTATCGTCATTCGTGGCTATGAAAATGGTCAAGTCTACGTTAATGATCCAAACGATGACGCTCAAAAAATGTATAGTATTCAAGGTATTGACGAAGAAGTATTACTCGCAGAGGGTATCAATTACTGGTCTCTCTCAAAATAATTTAAGCAATCTAACATCCATTCCAAAATTTTTGGGGTGGATGTTTTTTTAGTTACAAGTGATTTTATGAGTGACAACATTTGCTTGTTTTATTGTTATAGGCATTATGATATTATTAGACTTTGAGATAAATACGCCATCAATGTCATGATTGAAGGCGAAATATTATTCAATCTCATCTTACCAACTGAATTAACAAAAGACGTTGCAAAGATAATGAGGTATAATATAGAAGTCGGGATGTTATGTATCGCGCGGAGACATATTGTGCTCAAGATTGAAATATTATTATATAAAAAGGAGATCTAACAATGACATCAGTAGTAGTTGTAGGAACACAATGGGGAGACGAAGGTAAAGGTAAAATTACTGACTTTCTAAGTAATAACGCTGAAGTAATTGCACGCTATCAAGGTGGAGACAATGCAGGGCATACGATTCAATTTGATGGTAAAACATTTAAATTACATTTAATCCCTTCAGGTATTTTTGATAATAGTAAAATCAGTGTTATCGGAAACGGTGTTGTCGTGAATCCAAAGTCAATTGTTAAAGAATTGAACTATTTAAAAGCTGAAGGTGTTGATACTAGTAATTTACGTATTTCTTCGCGAGCTCATGTTATCTTACCTTACCATATCTTAATGGATCAACTTCAAGAAGATTCAAAAGGGGATAACAAAATTGGAACAACCATTAAAGGAATTGGTCCAGCTTACATGGATAAAGCTGCCCGTGTTGGAATCCGCGTTGCTGATTTATTAGATAAAGAAATTTTTAAAGAGCGCTTAGAAGTAAACTTAGCTGAAAAGAATAAATTATTCGAGCGCGTTTATGACAATTCACCTTTATCTTTTGAAGAAATTTTCGAAGAATACTACGCATATGGTCAAGAAATTGCGAAGTATGTTACTGATACATCAGTCATTTTAAACGATGCGATTGATGAAGGTAAACGTGTATTATTCGAAGGTGCTCAAGGTGTCATGTTAGATATCGATCAAGGTACATATCCATTCGTTACTTCTTCAAACCCAGTAGCTGGTGGGGTAACGATTGGTAGTGGAGTAGGACCATCAAAAATTGATACAGTCGTTGGTGTATGTAAAGCTTATACATCACGTGTAGGAGACGGACCATTCCCAACAGAATTGTTTGATGAAGTTGGAGAACAAATTCGTGAAGTAGGTAGAGAATACGGAACAACTACAGGGCGTCCACGTCGTGTAGGTTGGTTTGATTCAGTTGTTATGCGTCACTCACGCCGAGTATCAGGTATTACAAATCTATCATTAAACTCAATCGACGTATTGACTGGTTTAGAGACAGTTAAGATTTGTACTGCTTACGAAACTTCTGCTGGTGAACGTATTGAATATTACCCAGCAAGTCTAAAAGTTCTAGCTGACTGTACGCCAGTTTACGAAGAATTACCTGGTTGGACAGAAGATATCACAGGTGCAAAATCTTTAGAAGACTTACCACAAAATGCACGTAACTACGTTCGTCGCATCAGTGAATTAGTTGGAGTTAAGATTGCAACTTTATCTGTTGGTCCTGACCGTGAACAAACAATGATTTTAGATAGCGTTTGGGGATAAACTCCCTTTTAAGTGCCCGTGGTTATATAACCTCTGGCTCTTTTTTGTTTTAAATTTAATACAATATTCACAAAATAAATGGCGAATTCCACATTTTTCTTTCGATAAAAATTCACATTTACAGCGTATGATGGAATTAACAGATAGAGGAGGGCGCAAAATGAGATTAAAAAAATTATTATTAGTATCTACATGTGCTTTAGCAATCGGAGCAGGAACTACTCTTGGAAATAATGCTTTACTACCAACGAGTCAAACCGTTCATGCCCAAGAAGAAACAACAACAGAGGTGGACCAAGAATTACTCGTTCAAATAAAAAATAACTTAGCGGGCGTTCAACCTGTTAACTTAGAACAATTATTAGAAGTAGAGGATCAATATTTAGTTGATTTATATACTACAAAAAATACTGAAGCAGAATCGAATCCTGAACTGGATGTATGGTTAGAAATGTATAACCAGTTAGCAATCGATTACCCTCAATTAAACCTTTTAACAGGTGAGGACTTACAAGCTTATAATGAAGCAGCAGAGGCTATTTCTACTTATTCAGAATATAGCTATTCAGATTTAAACACGGCTTTACCTAGTGACATCTTAGGATGGTATACGAATGCATTGTTAGAAAATAACGATGACGAGCAAGCTGCTGTTGAATCAATCGTGCCACAAATTACCCAAGCACGTGATGCTTACATCGAACGTCGTACTGAAAGAGAAAATGGCGAAGACAATGGGAATGGTGAAACTCCAGCACCTGAAGATGAATTTGAAGCAGCGATTTTGGAATATACTGATATTACAGAAGAGCAATTCAGTCAATTCACTGAGGAAGAATTAGCACCGATTAAAACAACTGCTGAAAATGGAGATTACGCTCAAGAAACGATGGACATTGTCCGCGACCAAATCATCGAATTAAATCCTGAAATCTTTACCGATGAACAGGTCGGTTCAGTTGCTACTAAGATTCGTGAAGCATTCATTGAATCAACACCTGCAACTCAAGAACAATTAGACCAACTTGATGACATTTACTTAGTAAGTATGGTAGGTGAAGGAAATCAAGCAGGTACTGATATTGGTGGAGCTTATAACACAGCTGTATACGATAACCCAGAAGTCTTCGGTCCTGAAGCCAGTCGTTTTAGAGACGCTTTAGTTTCGGATTATAACTTAAATGAAGAAGAGTTGTTAGAAGTACCTGATGCTGAATTACTATGGCAAGAATTTTCAATCTTCGAAGAAAATAACGCAGAAGACATGGAAGCCTTGGCATTAGCAATGCAAGAAAATTACGATATTACTGTTGATGATGCAGAAACATCTTCAGATGAACGTTCTTCAAGCGAAGAATCATCCGATGAAGAGTCTTCTGATGAGGAATCCTCTGATGAAGAAGAATCATCTGACTCAAGTGAATCCGAACCAGCAAGTGATTTAGATATTTACCGTGAAGTATTAGTCGGTCAAACTGATTTAACGATGGAACAATTAAATCAATTTAGTGATGAACATATTACTAGTTTGATGGATAGACTGGGACTTTCAACTGAAAGTACTTCTCCAGAAGAATTAACTGCTTTACGCGATGAAATCGTGATTGCTGGTTATGAGAATTTCAGTGATGATCAATTATCAAGTACGATTGCACCAGTTCGTGTGGCTGTCGTTAATCAAACACCAGCAACTGATGCTATCTTGAATGAATTTAGTGATCGTACATTCGCTGAATGGTACAATGAAGCTAAGAATGTTGATGCAGAATTACCTAGCTACATATTCCAACAGTTAGTAACAATGTATCCAGACATGTTTGATGCTTTAGTTGTTGAAGCGAAGAATAATATTATTCAAAATACTACAATTACTCAAGATCAAGTTGATCAAATGCAATTTGAAGATATTTTATGGGCTGTTCAACCGAATGAATCTGGTGATGTAAATTATGTAGATGTAACTAATTACTTAACTGAAAGATATCCAGATGTAGTCAATGGTGGTGGTTCTCAAACACCTTCAAGTGATGGCAATGAAGAATCATCAAGTGTTGATGTATCTATTAGTTCATCCGTAGAAGAGAATGAAGAGAATTTACCAAACACTGGTGAAAATAGTTCAATTTGGCTTATTATTGTAGCTGCTTTAGCTTTAATCGGTGGAGGTATTTACTTATTCATCTCTGGACGTCGTCATAAAAACTAAGACAAATCGATAGATAAATAGAATTTAATAAACCCTAAGCATTCTATAGTTGTGAGACTAAAGAGTGCTTAGGGTTTTTTGTTTACTCATTTGTTTAGTAGTCTAATGTTTCGAATAACTGATCAAAGTATGCAACTGTCTCTGGTCTATCTTCCAATGAACTATCTGGATAAGCCGATAAATCAGGATTTTCATCTAAAAAATACTTCAATGAGTACACTCCGAAGCCTTCTGCGAATGATTCAATGGTAGAATTGTAATAAGACTCTTCATCTGCCCATTCATTTTCATAAATGGCCTGCCAATCATCTTGTGTTGACCAAGAATCTTCAGACTCTTCATCCCAATCGATTAATGCATAGCTAGCAAAATCTAATATGTGCCCAAATTCATGATAAATTAGATTTTTATAGATGGGTTTATCACCTACAAAATATACAGTCCCATCATCCTTAGCTAAACCATGTAAAGTAAAGCCTGATGTTTCTGAAGGTGGCATTTCATTTTCAGCTAAGACATAAATATTCGAAAGTCGACGCTTAATTTCACTTGGCAATGTTTCAACTACCTCTTCAATCGAAGCGATATTTTCTCCTAAAACAGCTTCGTCTTCAATTTGATCAGAGATAAAATAATGTAAAACAGGTTCTTCTAAATGCCCATTATTATATTTGTTGGTAAAGATACTAAATTCTTCTCTAGCAATCTCAATCACTTCGGTAGCTAAGTCATAATCGTCACTTTCCGAATCAACTTGACTATATAATTCCTCGGCACGTAACATTGAAGCTTTAGCATCGGCATAAACTGAAGTCGGAATCATTTGTTTTAATTCATAACGTTCAACTAAACCTTCGGAATACTCATTAAAATAAATTTGTCTAAGCTTATGATTAATATCTAAGCGTTGCATCGCGATTAAATCACTATAATTGTATAAATCAACGACGTCATTAGTTAAATTCATCGGTGCGACTAAATAATGATCTTCTGGATCAGCCGAATAATAGATGTAATATGAAATATAAGTGGCTATATCTCTATATGAATCTTTATAAGCATTAAAATGAACAAAATTATAAACTTCATCCATCTGAGCAAATGAAAGTAGAGCTTCATCAGTAAATAGAGTGTCTTCATTAATTGACACTTGATCACTTGGCAATTCAGCTTCAATCAACGTATAGTCACTTTGAGGGTATATCGTTGTATCAGTATCTATATTTTCGTATATGGCTTCATCAACAGGTTCAGCTTCAACTACTTGTATATAATCAGGTTGAGTATAGTCAATGCTTTCAATCGACTCAATTGTAGTAGCATTCGTACTAACAGATGAAGCAAATAACACTATAAAAAAAGATATAAGAATTAAAGCGTTCAATTTTAACTTACCTACTACATCTTGCTGATTCTTTTCGACCGTCTCCATATTGTTACCTCCACTTTCAATGTCATATATTATAAGTTTATTATAAACCAGCTTAAAGAGAAAGAAATAACCTAAAGAACATATGTTCCTATAAAAAGTTTCACGTGGAACATACATTCAGGTATTTGCTATTTTATACACCTATTTAAACAGTGATTAAACAGATTAACCACCGAGTTAATTGAATTAACACAAAAACTTTCACTAAATTTAATTAGAAAGAGTTTTTTATTGTAAGTTACATCATGGGCGGTTCGGGCACAAATGAAAGACTTGAGAATTTATTATATTCCTTTTTAAATAATAAACGAACCGTATCTCTTGCACCTGCACGGTTCTTAGCTAAGATTACCTCAACAGTATTATCAGGCAGATCATCATCTTGAACAGGTTCTTCATCACCTTCTTGTTGGTGATAATCCTCACGGTATAAGAAGGCAACGATATCCGCATCTTGCTCAATCGATCCAGACTCACGAATATCACTTAAGATTGGTCGTTTATTCTGACGATGTTCCACACCACGAGATAATTGAGACAGCGCAATAACAGGAACGCCTAATTCTTTAGCTAATTTCTTCAATTGACGAGAAATCTCAGATACTTCTTGCTGACGACTTTCTCCACCTGATCCCTCGATTAATTGAAGATAGTCAATCACAATCAGACCTAAATCTGGATTCTCTTGTTTTAATCGTCTACTTTTAGCACGAATTTCAGATACTTTAATCCCTGCTGTATCATCAATAAAGATAGGTGCATCTTTAAGTGTGTTTGTAGCCACCGTGAAACTATTCCATTCATCATCAGTTAGTTGTCCTGTACGTAAATTGGATGCATGGATATTACCTTCTGCACAAATAATACGGTTTACTAAGTCTAATGCCCCCATCTCTAGTGAGAATATTACGACAGGAATTTTAGATTTAGTGGCAACGTTTTGGGCAATATTTAAAGCAAAGGCTGTTTTACCTACGGATGGTCTCGCAGCTAGAATAATTAATTGGTCTGGCTGTAAACCACTTGTTAATTTATCTAAGTCGATATAACCTGTTGGTAAGCCAACAACATCTCTTTTCTCTTCCGATAATCGAACTATGTTCTCAAATGCATCTGAAATTAGCGATCGTAAAGAGACGGGTCCGTCATTATTCTTACCTTCACCAATTGATAAGATAAGTTTTTCACTTTTTTCGATGATATTAGCAATCTCATCACCTTCTTCATAAGCTGTCTGGCTTATTTGTGTACTAGCTGAGATTAAACTACGTAAAATTGATTTATCTTTTACTATTTTAGCATAATGGTCCACGTTCACTGCTGTCGGTGCAGTTTGTGTTAACTCAATTATATAATCATGGCCGCCGACATTTTCGATTTCACCATAGCTTGTTAATCGATCAATTAAAGTGATGGCATCAAGTTCATAATCAGGTGAATCGAAGATATTTGCCATCGTATTAAAGATAATACGATGTTTACGTAAATAAAAGTCATCTTCTTCAATAATTGATTGAACCGTTCCTACTTTAATAGGATTGATGAGTAAAGCGCCGAGCACTGATTGTTCAGCCTCTATATTATATGGTAGTTGTCTATCCATTGGGTTATTTTCCAACGGTTCACCTTCTTTCTTCATTTCTTTATTCTACTCGATTCACTCTTAAATACAAGTATATAAATCATACCAAATTTTGAGCCTTTTTCATAGTTATGAACATGTTGATAACTTTTCTTTAATGGATTTATATTATTTACATGTTTATAATTTTTCCCAGTAAAAAAGTGTATTCATTGGGTTGAATTCCAATGAATACACTTTTGAATTATTTACTTTGTATCATATGAAGTTATTGTTCAACGATATGTACTTTAATATCTGCTGTGACTTCACTATGAAGTTTCACTGGAACGTTGTAACGACCTAAAGAGTTTAGATTTTCACCTAATTGAATTTTACGGCGATCAACTTCGATGTTATATTGCTTTTCAAGCTCTTCTGCTATTTGTTTAGAAGGGATAGTACCGAATAATCGACCATCTTCTCCTGTTTTAGCAGCAATTGTAACAACAGTTTCTTCTTTTTCAATCGCTTCTTTAATTTCTTTAGATTCAGCTAGTTCTTCTTTAGCTAGTCTAGCTTCAGCTTCTTTTTTAGATTTTAACTGATTTAAAGCTGCACCATCCGCTACTTTAGCTAAATTGTTCTTGATTAGATAATTACGCCCGTAACCATCTGATACTTCAATCACATCACCTTTTTTACCTTGTTTCTTAACATCTTTTAATAGAATTACTTTCATTTAAAGTCCTCCTTATTCTTTATTTATTTCTTCTGATAATTGAATGTAGACCTCTTCAGTCGTTTTATCTTCAATTTGCGTTGCAGCATTTGATAAATGACCTCCGCCACCTAATCTTTCCATGATCGTTTGTACGTTGATACTTCCTAAACTTCGTGCACTAATCCCTACAACAGAATCACTTCTACGGTAGATAACAAAAGAAGCCTCAACACCTTTAACGTCTAATAATACATCAGCAGTTTGTGATGCAGTTATATTATCAAAGACTTCTTCATCAGGTCCAATGATGACCGCAAAGCCTTCTTTAACGAATTTTGTATTCTCAATGAGCTTATTACGCTCTATTAAATTAGATAAATCTTCTTTGAGCAATCGTTGAATCTGAACTCGGTCAGCACCCCGCGATTTTAAATAACTTGCGACATCGAAAGTTCTAGAACCCGTTCGAGATGAGAAGTTATTTGTATCTACAATCACCCCAGCAAGTAATGCTGTTGCTTCAAACTTGTTTAAAGCTTCATTCGTATTACGCATATTAATGAAAAATTCAGTAATCAACTCCGACGTTGATGAAGCGTAGGGTTCAATATATGTAAGAACCGTTTGCTCTGGAAATTCTTCTCCACGGCGGTGATGATCAATAATAACAACATCATGACCATTTATCAAATCTTCAGCCTCACTTAATGATGGACGATGATGATCAACTAAGATCATTAATGTTTCATCTGTTGTAAATTTCTCAGCATCTTCTTTATTCACGAAGATATCTTCATCCCATAAGTATCGTGCTTGATCTAAAGCCAATAATTGTCGAATGTCTTGGTTAAACTCATCTTCATTAATAAGAATACGAGCCGGAACACCGAAAGATCTGACAATCTTATAAATACCTATTGCAGAGCCCATAGAGTCCATATCAGGGGTTTTATGACCAGATATGAGTATTTGCTCTGTTTGTTGAATTGACGTGCGTAAGGCCTGAAAAACTAAGCGTGACTTTATATTTGTACGTTTCTCTGTAGGATTTGTTTTACCACCATAGAATCTCGCTTTACCAGATTTCGATCTTACGACAATTTGATCGCCACCGCGTCCTAGTGCTAAATCTAAGTTAAGTTGTGCTTGGTCTGATAAGTCATCGATACGATAACTTGGTGAATCTGGATAAGATATGCCAATACTAGTTGATAATGGCATATTTCTTAAGGAATTGCGTTCACGCATCTCATCGAAAAACTTAAACTTATCTTTCTCAAGTTTATCAAGCACATATTGGTTTAGAAGTAGAATAAATTTTTCCTCATTGATTCGTTTAGTAAAAACGCCATAGGATTCAGCCCATTCATTGATATCATTCAATATAATAGAGTCAAAATTGGTTGCCTGTTGATCATCGAGGGTTTCCACAATCTCGTTATAGTCATCCAAGAAAAGATAACCGAATACAACTTGATCGAATTTCTTCTGTTCTCGAATCAACACTTCATCTGTTACATCAATCATATATAATGCTTTCACATCTGTTTGGTGTAATATACGGTAATACCGGTCCATAAAAGGAACAGTATGCCAATGTTTATCAGATTCAATTGCTATCATTTTGTCAAACTCTTTATTTATAGATACTAGTGGTTCTCCAAGTAACTCCTGCGATCCAAACAAATGTTGCATCGCTGGATTGACCCACTTAATGCGATGATTAGAATCTTGACCATATAATAGGATTCCAATAGGAGAGCGGTACATTGCATCTTCCTGCGCACCTCGTACTGATTGAGAGAGGCGACTCGCCATTGTACTTAAGTTACGAATAAAGTTTTCATAATTAAACACAAAAAATACGACAACTGCAATTAGTAATATAAAAAGCATTACACCGATTTCCCAGCGTAACATTAATGCAGCGAGCATAATAATTGTATATAAAATGACTAAACTATAAATTTGCCAACTAATATCTAATGAATGAAATTGTTCAAAGAATGCTTTAAGTCTTTCTTTATTAAACATATTTCACCTCATCTAATTAATAATATACTAAGTATTTTAACATAATCAATGTTCTAATGCTATTGTTCCGAAGTTTACTAACTTTCTGGAAAATATGTTAAAAGTTTCATGTGAAACATTTATGTTATGCGTCAAAAAAAGAGAGTAGAACACGAGGTCCTACTCTCAGCTAATTAAAAGGTTCTACAATAAATAGGGTTGATGACAAAAATTAAAATGTCATCAACCCTATCTTTGTGTCTTCTAAAAGACGCAGATATTCGTTATATTAAAAGTACCACCAAATAACATAAGGAGAATAT
>NZ_JBGQQY010000049.1:0-16628 GCF_045528545.1 Ruoffia sp. FAM 26254 | reverse complement strand
ACGGTGGACACCCTTGCCTTTAGCTAACAGTTCCTACTGCCAAGTCTGTAGTGGACTTTCACCACCAAGTTATCGCCCATGCCGGGCGCACATAAAAAAAGAACTCAACTGTTGAGTTCTTGAGTCATAACATCTCATGTCACAAAATAGTAAACGTTTTGAGAGATTATTATTGATTTCGTTCGTTATTTAAGAAATCTATAGCCTCTAATAAACTGCGGTAAGGTACGTGATGTCCTCCTGAAGGTTGCTCGCTATAACGAAAATGTTTTCCATGAGATTTTTTCAAATCTTCGGCCAGTAATCGATCATATTTAACTGGAACAACCTCATCTTTGCCACCATGAAAAATGAAGTAAGGTTTTTCTAGTATTTTATTCAAGTTTTCTGCTAACGAATAATGTCTCAAGTCACTGGCTAATCGGTCCATTTGGTCAAAATAATCGTCCCAAATTTCTTTCGGATACTTCTCTTTTCCACCATTTTCATATTGTTGGACTAGCATATCTTTACCGAACGAGACTGGATCTGGACAGCCTATAAAACTAGCTCCAGCTGTTACCCAATCATAAGTTGTCAAAAGCATGGAGGTGGTAAAGCCACCCATCGATATCCCACCAACCGTTATATCAGTGCCGTCATAACCATTTTCTTCCATATATTCTCTTAAAGTAGGCAACTCTTTGACATTTTGAAACAAAATACGATAAAAATCAGTTGTCCCCTCTAATGCTCTATTCTCCTGTTTCCGCTCACCATGCAACAATGCATCGGGCACAAAGACAGCATAACCATCTAATGCAAATACATAGGCTTGCGTCATTAAAGATTCCTTAGCATTTGTCCAACCATGGTAAAAAACCATAACGGGTGCGGATGATTTGACAATATCCTTGTCTTCCACAACTAAAAATGGGATATTTTTAGTTGTCTTTTTTTCGATAGTAATCACTATGGCTACACCTCTACTTTTATCTGATGACAACTAACTATATCGGTTAAATATATCGGTCATAAACTTTCTCTAAACGACATGACGTTTGAATGGATCGTCACTGATACCCTTCTCTAGGACATGCTTTGAAACTTCTTTAGCCGAAAATAAGGAATGATCGACATAGTTGCCACAACTAACCGCGGTAGTACCTTGAACATCTGACCATTCGATTGAAGAAACAATTTCTTCTAGTGAGGCCTTTAGTGCTACTGCTACATCATGAGCAGTTGGCTCACCCCACATAATCAAATGAAAACCCGTCCGTCAGCCAAACGGCGAACAATCAATCACACCTGGTAAGCGGTCTCTTAGTAAAGAAGCTAGTAGATGCTCGATGGTGTGTATCCCAGCAGTAGGGATTGCACTCACATTTGGTTGAATTAATCGTAGATCAAAATTACAAATGATGTCGCCTTGTGTTCCCTTTTCCGTACCAATCAATCGAACATATGGTGCCAAGACTTTCGTGTGATCTAAGGTAAAACTTTCAACTTTTGCCATTATAGGTCTCCGTTTCTTTGAGATTATTAATTTGCCAGAACTTCATCCACGCGATTTAAAAAATCGTCTTTGCCAAAAAAGTCTTTATTGAGTAATTCTGGAAATATATGTGCAAAAAAATATTTGACAGAGGGTCTTTCTTTAAAGGATTGAATAGTGGTTGACGCTTCTAAAAACATCTCTTGATAGACCGGTTCTGGATTGCTGTTCACAATTTCTTCAAAAGATTCATACAATAAATCAACCTTGTCAGCGATTGCCAGTAGCTGTCCCTCTACCGAATCATCCTTCGCCTCAAAAAGTCGCCTACGATAAATCATTTGGAACTCTTCTGGAATTTCCTGATCGATAAACTCAATCGTCATTCGTTCCTCTACTGTATGTAGCATTCCCCGTAATTGTTTATTGGCATATTTTACTGGTGTCTTAATATCCCCAATAAACCTTTCAGTATAATCGTGGTTCAAAGACTTTCCATAGAGTAATTTCCAGTTGATTTCAACACCATTTAATTCCTCAATATCCCCCAACACTTGTGCGATTGATGCTACCCTAAATGAATGCGCAGCAACCGTATGTTCTGTGAACTTAAAAAATCCTGGTGCCCTAGAAATCTTTTCTAAATTGCTAAGTCCCACAATATACTCGTTTAACCCCATCTTATCTCCTCCAATTTTTTATTCTCTATCATAAGCGTTCTTCAGTGATTAATCAACAGCCTCATCACTAATCGTTCAACAATCACACTTTGATATAATCAGATCTTAATAACCCCATAAAATAACTATCACGATAAGTGCCATTCGAGAAGAATTGCTCTTTCATGTTGCCTTCAATCTCAAAACCAATTTTTTTATAGATGTGGACTGCTGGGGCATTACTCGTATCAACATATAGATAGACTTTATGCATATTTAAAATTGAAAATGCATATTCAATCCCCTTTTTCAACGCTTGTTGCGCATAACCAAATCCTCTAAAATTTTCTAAGATAATAATCTGGATCTCACAATTACGATGGATAAAATCGATCCAAACTAACTCAACAACACCGGCAAAATTACCCTCTACATCAATCACAAAACGCCTTTCATGAGTATCATGAATATGTTTATCGTAAAGACTGATTAACTCATCTAACGACTCATATGGCTCTTCGAACCAATAAGCCATTGTATTTCTTTCATTATTGATCTCATGGATAAACTTTAAATCTTCTCGTTCCAGTGCTCTAATTTGCATCATTTAACGCTCCTAAATTCTTTTCCTTTTAGATATCGGTTTCTTTCTCCTGTTGCTCCTGTTTGTCTTGTTGCTTATATTGCCTTATTGCCTCATTCCCTTAATGTCACATATTATCGACTGTTAAAAATATCAACAGTTATCAAAACAGTCTGCTTTTCCGTGTCAATAGAGTGAAGTGACTAATTTAAATGATGTGACTGAAATGACTGAGGTGACTGTTTTGAATGCTGTTAATGATTTCAATCCCAAAATGTTGAACACTCTAATGACTTTGATAAGGCCTCACGAAACAAGGACATGAATGGTTTTTGGTAATTTGGTAGATACTGAGATATAGTAAATGCTTCAGCAAAAAACTCTCGTGTAGATTGTGCTGCGTAAGTACCCATTGTTTCCTTAATAAGACGTTTAAAATGCAAGCGATTCAACCCACTTTGTTTTAATAGAGACTGATAGACAGTTTCGTTTAGGGAATTAGGATGATAGATCAACGCATGATTAAATGCCTTTAAGGTTTTTACATCACGCTTATCGATTTCTCGTAAATTCTCATATTGTTCAGCTATCGCTTGTAGATTCTTATTTGTTTTTAGCATCTTGAATATACACTTTAAGTGCAACACTTAATCCTTAAAAAAGACCCCTAGCTAAATTCCAGTTAAAATAGGGTTGTCCACACTATTTGAAAGGAAGATAGCTATGAGCCACTATAACCATCTTACAATATTTGAACGAGAAAAACTATTTTTAATGTTCAACCAAGGTCATTCTATTCGCACTATTGCCGCTGCCGTCGACCGAAGTCCGTCAACGATCTCTAGAGAACTGAAACGTAATTTTAAGAAGGGGACTTATTCTCCTATCATTGCTCAGACGTTATATTCTTACAGAAAGCAAAACTGTGGGCGAAAGTTGATTTTGTCTAATCCCAAGGTTTGGAAAATCGTTCGAAGGCTATTCGTAGAAGAACAATGGTCACCTGAAGAGATTGCCTATCGATTGAAAGACGAACAGGTAGGTATCCATATAAGTTACCCTACCATTTATCGCGGAATCTACAGGGGTCTATTTGAAACAGAACCACTCAGTAAAGGAAACCGCGGGCTGGTTCGTTCTCTCAGACACCGTGGAAAAACTAGACATACGAAACATCATATTGAGAGAAGAGGTAAAATACAGATCTCTAATACGATTCATGAGCGTCCAGCTACTGCTAATGATCGTTCTGAAATTGGTCATTGGGAGGCAGACACAGTGGCTGGTAAGACGGGTGGTGCTTGTTTAGTTACGCTTACCGACCGTAGATCAAGATACTTGATGAGTGGAAAAATCGAGAAAAAACGATCTGAACTAGTCAGAGATAAGATGATTCATTTATTCTCTTCTATTGAATCTAATCAAGTAAAATCAATTACTCCAGACCGTGGTAAGGAGTTCTCAAAACATTGGGAAATCACTAAAGCTCTTAATAACGTCCCATTCTACTTTCCTGACCCACATGCTCCATGGCAACGAGGGACGAACGAAAACACTTACGGCCTATTAAGAGAGTATTTACCGAAAACAAAAGAGATGGATACGGTCACTGATCAGGTTGTAGATCAATATGTTCGTAAACTCAACTTACGCCCAAGGAAGTGTTTAAACTGGAAAACGCCCTATGAAGTATTTTTTGGTGTAGCGTTGCACTTAATTTGACAATTCAAGATATAAAAAGAGTTCAATAAGTGTGCAAATTCATGGTCGATTGTCGTTAATCCTGATTGATCTGCAATTAAGGGTGAGTTTCTCAACTGGTAGACACGGTGATGAATAGTAACCGACCTCACCTTAGTTTGAAACATATTATGGCTAAAGTTTAAATTGCTATCGAACAATCCATACTGTTTTCCTTTACGCATTCGCGAGACAACATTTGTTGCTTGATAAGCGAGATTACGTTTACTCTTGCGGTCAGTGATTCTGATGAGTCCTTTTGGCAAATCAAATTCGTGATGTAATAAAAGCAAACGTTCACTAATCTCATTGGCAAAGTGTGGTTCAATTCGCTTTAAATTGATACTCTTATACGGACTATCCAAACTAGACTCTTCAACGATTGATTTAATCATTGCTCATTAACCTCTCTACTTTCCCCTCTTTATAAGTAACTCTTAATAAGTAACTTTAATCCTGAATGATTCATAACTTTCTTTTATAAGGATAATTTCCTACTTTTAACCGTTTTTAGCTGTATACTATTTATTTTTAAGCCTATTGGCTTTAGTTTTTATCCTTTTTAACCCTCATGTAAGACATGTTACAGGTATTTAGCCAATTATGGGCGGACTTATCCCTTGGACTTACCCATTTTTTAATATTTCGAGCTAACAAACTAATTTTGGTAATTAGTCGATAGAATATTTTCTGATAGACATGACTAGTACTCATTTTTAAGTACAAACGTCGCCCTGTTTTAACGAGTTTTCCTGCAAATTTAAACAATTTCAATCTTAAAGAGTTAACCTGCATCGTTTGATTTTTTGGCTCTAAGCAGAATCTTTTCATGAGATTAACGAGGTTATAGGTTAAGGCACTAATCCATAAGCGACCAAAATTCTCTATAAAACCTAGACTGTCCGTTTTGCCCATAAAGAAACCATTCTTAGCTTCTTTAATATAATTTTCCATCTGACCACGCTTTTGATAAATAGAGAACACTGTTTGAGCGTTAACATTATCCGAAAGAGTGGTAACAATATAAGTGTGTTCAAATATTAATTCATTGGGGCGCCTAACAGATTTAATGCAAATGCGTCTCGGTTTTGTCCAACTCGCTGCTTGGTAAGTGGTCGAGTAGTAATAGGTTTCATCAGTTGTCCAATCCATGTCGTCATCAATCTTAATATAGCCTTCGGCTAACTTACCTAAAGCCCGATTGCTTTTCAAACGAATCACATAGTTAGCATCTTGTTGTTCACATAACTCATAAATTTCAGGTGTTGCAAAACCGCTATCTCCTCGGACTAAAATGGTTTTATCTAACGTCGGTTGGTGATAATGAGATAACAATGGCGAAAGAAATTTTGCAACATTGGTTGAAGTATAAACGTTACCTGGACGTAGTTCCGCACTTAAAAAATCGCCTGTTAGGCCATCAAACGCTACTAAAGGATGGTATCCAGTTGTGCCATAATGGGCATTGTAAGCTGTGCCTTCTTGCTGGCCATAGGTATCAAAGTGCGTTGAATCTACATCAATGATCAACTCAGAAGAATTCCTGAGAGGTTCGAAACGATTCAGTAACGCTAAATTCAATGTCGAAAAATCTTTGATAGTTTGTTCATCTATCTGCTTAAAAAAGCGTGAGATAGTTGGTTGGGAGGCAACCAAGTGGTTGGGAATAACGGAAAATACTTGATCTTTATTCAGATAATCAGCAGCTGAGTCTGTTGAATATCCGGCAGCTAATTGAAAAATAAGTTGTTCAAGGATATTAACATTGGAATGCTTAAAATGCTTGCGAAAGTCCTTAAAATGAAGGAGTTGACTTGCTAATGTTGAAAAATGAATGTGTTCCATAAACAATTTAAGCACTACTAATCCCGAATCGGTAAATAAAGTACCCCCATTATTTGAAATTGTTAATGAGGGATTGAAATTTGTTGGTATTTCGACTAATCTATTCATTGAGGACCTCTTTCTGTGGGTAGTTTTTTGTCGAATTAACCTTAACAGATTGAGGTTCTTTTTGCACCCTATGGGTGCTGAATGAATAGACTAAAAAAGTTTCTGGAACACTAATATACGTACATTGGTAATAAACTATGAATCATTCAGGTTGGTATATATTACATCAAGATAATGTATTTTTATTTAAAATTTAATATATATTGGGTTGCTATTCACAAGTAAATTTACAACAAGAATAATTATTTCATTTACAGAATTCGCTTTTTAATACAAAGAATGTTATACTAATTAATACGCGAAAGATATTTTTTATGCAAGAATTTAATTTGTTTTGATGAAATTTAATCAAACTGGCGTAACTAAAGGGTTACAAGGATATATTAGAGGTTATGGGAATATATCGTTTAAATGAGAAAGAATTAATTTTAAGTAATAGTTACAAGAAAGAACTTTAGAATAATAATATTGAATAGTTAGGTAGCCTTCTCTTTATTGAGAGGGCTATTGTCTATTTAACAGATTGTTTAGACAAAAAAAGCAAAGTGGCTAGTTAGCACACTTTGCTTTTTTTCTTATACTTTTCCTTGTAAAGATTGCAGGCGGTACATATCGTAATATGTTCCTTCTAATTTAATCAGTTCATCATGATGACCTTGTTCGATAACACGGCCTTTGTGCAGAACGTAGATTTTGTCAGCATCTTTGATTGTTGAAAGTCGGTGGGCAATGACAATTAATGTCGCTTGCTCTCGAATCTTTTCAAGACTTTGTTGTATATACTGCTCCGTCTCCGTATCAATATTGGCCGTAGCTTCGTCTAAAATTAAAATTCGCGGATTTCGAATAATCGTACGTGCAATATTAATTAACTGCTTCTGACCAGCTGATAGTGAAGTTCCCCCCTCACTGATGTGAGAACGATAACCATCTTCCATTGATTTAATAAAGTGATCTGCTCCAGTAAATTCTGCAGCTTCTCTCACTTCTTCATCTGAATAGTTTCCATGTAAACGAATATTGTCATAGAAATTACCATAGAACATGAACGCATCTTGTTGGACTAAGCCGATTTGAGAGCGAATACTTCGTTTGGTGTAACCACGAATATCTTCTTTATCAACGGAAATTAATCCTTGTTGGTATTCGTAGAATCGCATTAACAGATTAATGATTGTACTCTTTCCAGATCCGGTATGACCAACAATCGCAATCATTTCTCCCGGAGACACTTCTAAATCGATATCTTTCAATACAACATTTTTACCATCATACGAGAAATACAAATCATCAATGTTAATCTGACCATCAATCAATGAATCCACTGCATTCGCATTTGGTTGAGGTTCTGTATTCTCATTTGCTAGTAAAGCCATCCCGCGAGAGGCTGAAACTAGCCCATCTTGGTAAATACTCAAGCTGTCTAACATCCCTCCAATTGGATGGAAGAATGACTTAGAATAAGACGTAAAAGCGTAAATAATCCCAATATCAACGACTGAACCCGAAAGTAATTGCGCAGCAAAGATCCAGATGACAATGACCAACACAATTTGTTCAATAAGGTTAATGGCAGGCATTAATAGCACAGCATTCATCTTGAACATATTAGTTCTAGCCACTAAGTATTCCTGGTTTACTTCATCGAATTCTTCTTTCATTCGCTGGGTCTGATTGAATTGTTGAATGAGCCACATCCCCATTGTTGACTCACTTAAGCGCGCATTCACCTTACTTAACGCTTGGCGCATACGACGGTAGATGACAGTACTAATCTTTTGGTAGACGTATATCAAGATGAATATGACGGGGATAAAGGCCATGAAGACCCAAGACATTGATACACTAAGTGAAAACATCGCTACCGCAATCATCGTTGCATTAATAAAACCATCGAAAAATGTTAAAAACACATTCCAAAATTCTTTAATTGTCTCGGTATCATTCGTCACACGTGAGACAACTTCACCATTAGGTGTTTTGTTAAAGTAATCTAAACTTAATTTCCCTAATTTGTGGTACAAATTATTTCGCATATTCGCTACCGTATGCTCGGATGCTAATTTAAAAGTGTAATCTTTAACGTAGACAATGACCATTCTTAAAAGTAATAAAACAAGGTACGTTCCAGCTACTTGTAAAGTAATTTGGATTGTTGCTGAACTTGTCGATAAGTACTCATCAATATATTGTTGAATAATAATAGGTAAGTAAGCTGATAAAGCAGAAGCAATAACCATCATAACAATAGATAAGATAAACCATTTAGTTTCAGATTTCGCAAATGAGAATAAATAACGTAATATGTTCCATTGCTCTTTTAGTGAGAAGCTTGTTTTTCTTTGTTTCGTATTACTCATTGTCTTCCCCACTTTCTGAAATTTTCTGATCTAATTGTTGTTGACGGAACATATTGTCATACCAACCTTCTAACGAGAGTAACCGCTCATGAGTTCCTCGTTCGCTAATATGCCCATTATCTAAGACTAGGATCTCATCTGCACGCATAATTGAACTTAATCGATGAGTCGCTATGATTGTGATCCCTTTTTGACGGAATTCACGTAAGTTCGTTAATATCCTTTGTTCTGTCTTAGCATCCACAGCGGAAAGCGCATCATCCATAATTAATATTTCTGGATTCATCGCTAATGTTCGAGCGATTGAAATCCGTTGCTTCTGCCCACCAGATAAACTCACACCGCGTTCTCCAACCAAGGTATCGTAACCATCTGAGAAAGTTAGGATGTCTTCATGAACATCTGCAACCTTTGCATAATATTCGACTTCTTCTTGTGTCATATTTGGACGACCG
Source organism: Ruoffia sp. FAM 26254 (assembly GCF_045528545.1). Lineage (NCBI taxonomy): Bacteria > Bacillati > Bacillota > Bacilli > Lactobacillales > Aerococcaceae > Ruoffia > Ruoffia sp. FAM 26254. The sequence goes on along the minus strand of NZ_JBGQQY010000049.1, from coordinate 7,401 downwards.
AAGCGAATGTTCTCTCGGATTGTCGTTGAGAAAAGTAAGTTGTTCTGTGAAATATACCCAACTCGATCATTTAATTCTGTCATATCAATCTTATTCAGTGGTGTGTTATCAATAAGGATTTCTCCAGATTCAACATCAAAATTTCGCACTAATAAGTTAAACAAGGAACTCTTTCCAGACCCTGTTCGGCCAACAATGCCTAAAGTATCCCCTTCTTCCAGTTTAAAGTGAATATCACTTAAAATTTCTACTTCTGAATCTGGATAACTAAAGGTATTAATATTTACTTTTAAATCATTATATTCTAAGTTTTTAACAGGATTGGGATCATTGACGACACTTGCTTTTTCAGATAGCAAATCAGTTACTCGATCATAACTCGCATTCCCGCGCTCCATTGTATTCACTAATCTTCCAACAGCTAATAATGGCCAAGTCATATTTCCTAAATAACTTAGGTAAGCGATTAAGTCTCCTAAAGTAATACGACCATTTTGGATAAAGTATGTCCCAAAAAAGATCGTTAATACATAAGTTAAACCAGTAATCACATCGATGACAGGCGTATAAGCCGAATCAATTCGGAATACTTTCTTGTTCTTTTCAACGACATTGTCCGTTTCTTTAACAAAATCTAGGTAATCCTCTTCCTCTTCCTCTTCACCGAAAGCTTTAATCACTTTCATTCCGGAGACACTCTCTTGTACATGATCATTCATATCAGAGAAAGCTTTTAATGACCCTCTAAAATACTTATTAATTAATTTTCCTAAATATTGGGCAACAAAAATCAATAATGGGAAAGGTAAAATAGTAAACAAGGTCAATTGCCAGTCAATAATAAAAATCATTGAAAACAAAGTCACGACAGTGATTGATAAGGAATCAGTTAAAGTAATAATTCCCCCACCAGCAACAAAGCGTAAAGCAGCTAAGTCATTCGTCGCATGTGCCATTAAATCACCAGTACGATATTGCCCGTAAAACTTCTGATCCATCTTAGTAAAATGATCAAACAAACGGTTACGCATAATCGCTTCTAACAATGTTGAATTCCCAAACAAATTACTGCGCCACATGTATCTTAATCCATACATAAGTAAGCCAATACCAAGGAGTAATCCAGTCTGTTGTATTAAGTGGTCCCAAGTAATAGTCCCGGTTGCCATTGAATCGACTAATCCTCCGATAATTAATGGGATAATCGCTGATAAGATGGCACAGGTAGTTAAGCCACCTATGGCAAGTGCATAGGTTTTCCATCTCAGTTTAAAGAACCATGCTAATTTTTTGAATATTGCAAACATATTAACCTCACTTCAATCTATGAAAATTCTTAAAACGCAGTATATTAATTATAGTCAAAATAGTGTTTTAATGTCAATGATGGCTCCTTTTTTCATCAGATTTGTTCTTCCAATTATATATAGAAAACGCAATTCAAAAACTTGTATTTATTAAAATCTAGTGATAACATACTTATTGTTCATATTTTTTCAAAGGAGAGGATCAGTGACTAAAATTATTTTATCAGATATCAGATGGGATTATATTTTTAATCCCCAACTTGCGCTTGAAAGTATCCCTTTTGTACTCGAAGGGCTTAGTTATACGATTGCTATCTCACTGTTAAGTTTCATCCTGAGTCTTATCGGAGGAACAATCCTTGCCCTTATGCGAATCTCAAGATCAAGGCTACTTAGAATCCTCGCTCGGTTCTATGTTTCTTTCTTCAGAGGTGTGCCAGTACTCGTGACCTTATTCTTTTTATACTTTGGTCTCCCTTTAGCCAATCTTATGCTGACAGCTATTCAAGCTTCGGTCCTTGGCTTTGGACTAACAAGCAGTGCTTACAGTTCTGAGATTATTCGCTCAGCTATTGAAAGCATCGACAAGGGTCAGTGGGAAGCTGCTCAGTCTTTGGGATTGAATCGACGAAAAGTTTTGAGAAAAATTATTTTCCCTCAAGCCACTCGTATTGCGATTCCTGCCTTGAGTAACGTCTTATTGGACTTGGTAAAAGGAAGCTCACTGACAGCCATGATTACTGTTCCAGAAATCTTCCAAAAAGCTAAAATTGTCGGTGGAGCTAATAATGACTATATGACCATGTACTTTCTTATCGCAATTATTTATTGGATTATCTGTGTTATTTATGGTTTCTTACAAGATTACTTAGAGCGACTATATAAGCCAGATCAGATAACTCCCCCTAGCAAACGCATGTCTCCTTAGAATTAAAAATGATTGGAGTAAAAAATGTTCAAAAAATTCTTTAGTGCATTAGTTATCGTTTCACTTTTCTTCACACAATTCACGGCTGTCTCAGCTCAAGAAGATGATTCCTTAAGTCGCGTAGAAGAAAGAGGTCATCTCATCGCAGCCATATCAGGTACGCTCTACCCTAGTGGTTATTATAATGAGGACAACGAATTAGTTGGATATAATATTGATATAATTCGTGAGGTAGCTGATCGCCTAGGTCTTGAAGTTGAGTTCATGGAGATGGGTGTTGACGGAATGTTAACATCTGTGAAGTCAGGTCAAGTTGACTTGGTCGCTGAAGGAGTTCAACCCACTGCTGAACGTGAGAAAGATTTCTTAATCGGTGAACCTATTAAATACAGTTTCACTTCGATCGTTGTCCGTTTATCTGATAATTCAGGTATTGAATCGATTGAAGACTTTGCTGGTAAAAAAGCTGCTGGTGGAGCGACAACCAACTATATGCAAGTAGCCGCTCAATTAGGAGCTGAACTTGTGACTTATGACAACGCAACAAACGATCAATATTTCCTAGATGTTGCGAATGGACGTACTGACTTCATCCCTAATGACTACTACTTACAAAAGACTTCTATTGATTTCTTTAGCGACTTAGGTGTTAAACTTGGGAATGTATTCTACAACCCTTCATTCAGTGCCTTCGTCTATAATAATGAATCAAACGCGCTTCAAGAAGCTATTGATGCTGTCTTAGTTGAGATGAAAGAAGATGGCACTTTAGCAGAGATCTCCGCTCAATACTTTAATGGTGATGATGTGTCCGTTGAACAAGAAGAAATCAACGGCATCAAAATTAGTGACCTTCCAGTAATTGAGTTAGAAGACTAATCTACGAATGAAAACACCTGAGACAATGATGTTCTTAGGTGTTTTTCTTTCTAACTATCTTATAAAAATTTTGATATAATTAATCTATCAAGATGATAGGAGGATCACTATGAGCTCACTATGGAAGAAAACATTAGGTATCGCGGGTGTAGTAATTCCAACTTGGTTAGCAATCTATGCATGGCCACCTAAAGAAAAAACGACACCCTTTAATTATGAGAAACAAGACAGACCCTTAAATATAGCCCACCGCGGAGGTTGTGCCCTGGCACCTGAGGAAACCTTAGAAGCATTCGCTAGGTCTGCACAAGCCGGAGCAGACATGTTCGAGTATGATGTTCATATTACCAAAGATGGATATCTCATTGCCAGTCATGACCCTACTGTCGATAGAATTACAGATGGGAGTGGCTATATTAACCAACTCACTTTAACTGAGATTAAATCGTTCGATGCGGGTGTAACATTCCAAGATTTAGAAGGTAATTATCCTTATCAAGATCAAGGTGTTCAACTAGCAACTGTCGAAGAGATATTCTTATTATTCCCTCACACACCTGCTGTCATTGAATTAAAAGATACTAATGACCCAGCGCTTTACGAAGACTTAATTCAAGAGATGTGGCGTCTAATTCAAAAGTACCATATGGAAGATAAAGTCGTTATAGGCAGTTTCGACCATAAGATTAACAGACGCTTCAAAGAAGTATCTCAAGGTCAAGTAGCTATTGGTGCCGGTGTCAGTGAAGCAACCTCTTATTTAACAAAGATGATTTTAAGACTGAATGGGCTTGCACATACAGATGCTCAAGCTTTCCAACTACCAACGACCCAACATGGGTTAGACTTGACGCAGAAAAATATCATTAACGGCTCACGTCAACGCGGACTAGATGTTTATTACTGGACGATTAATGACGAAGGAACTATGCGTGATTTGATTGCTAAAGGCGTTGATGGGATTATGACAGATAATCCTGAGTTGTTGGAGAAAGTGTTGAATGAGGGTTAGAATCACAAAAAATAGGCTGGATGACAAATTTCATGTCATCCAGCCTATTTCCTTTAATATTTCTTATTCCCAGCAGTAAGGTCCTGACTTTTCCCGGCGTCTTCGACTTGGAAAAAGCCTAGTACTCTTTGCAGGTATAACACCAACATTTTCTCTTCAAGAAAATTGGTGTTACTCCCACTCAATTGTTGAAGGTGGTTTACCTGTCACATCATACACTACGCGGTTAACGTGAGGGATTTCATTGACAATTCGTTTACTAATTTCATGTAATACATCCCATGGAATGCGAGCGAACTCACTAGTCATTCCGTCAATCGACGTTACTGCACGAATTCCGACCATATGATCGTATGTACGGCCATCTCCCATAACCCCAACACTTCTTACGTTTGGTAAAGTCGTAAAGTATTGCCAGATATCACGGTCTAAACCATGTTTAGCAATTTCTTCACGTAAGATTGCGTCAGATTCACGAACGATTTCAACTTTTTCTTCAGTAATTTCACCTAACACACGAATTCCTAATCCTGGTCCAGGGAATGGTTGACGCCAAACGATTGAATCTGGCATACCTAAAGCCGTTCCTAAAGCACGGACTTCATCTTTGAATAATGTGTTTAGCAGTTCAATTAATTCAAACTGCATATCTTCTGGTAAACCTCCCACATTGTGGTGAGATTTAATTGTTTGAGCCGTTTTCGTTCCAGATTCAATAATATCTGTATAAAGTGTTCCTTGAGCTAAGAAGTCAATTCCTTCTAACTTAGTCGCTTCATCATCGAAGACATAAATAAATTCATTCCCGATGATTTTACGTTTTTCTTCTGGATCGCTTACTCCTTCTAATTTAGAAAAGAATCTCTCTTTAGCATCAATACGGATAATGTTTAAGCCGAATTCTTCTAAAGCTGCCATCACGTGGTCACCTTCGTTTTTACGAAGTAATCCATGATCGACAAAGATACAGACTAATTGCTCGCCAATTGCTTTTTGTAAAAGCACACCAACGACACTTGAATCAACTCCACCTGATAAAGCTAATAATACTTTACGGTCGCCAACAAGTTCACGCACTTTCGCAATCTCAATATCAATAAAGTTCTCCATTGACCATTCTCCAGAAACGTTACAAATATTGAAGATGAAGTTACGTAACATGTCATTTCCATGAACACTTGCACGAACTTCTGGGTGGAATTGAACACCATAAATTTGACGTTCTGTATTCTCAAACGCAGCAATCGGTGTACTTTCATTACTTGCTGTGACAGTAAAGCCTTCGGGTACTTTTGTAATTAAATCCGAATGACTCATTAAAACTGTTTCAGTTTCTTCTAAATCTTCAAAGATTCCCGCTTCATTATTACTGATGTTAATTGGCATTTGGCCATATTCACGTTTGTTTGAACCTTCAACTTCTCCGCCAAATAATTTAGTTGTTAATTGCATTCCGTAACAAATTCCAAATACTGGAAGACCTAAATCATAAATAGCTGGATCAATATCAAATGAGCCTGGAGCATAGACACTATGAGGCCCTCCTGAAAGGATAATCCCTTTAACGCCAGTCATTTCTTTTATTTCTTCAGCCGTTGTGTCATTGGGTAATAATTCACTGAATACTCCAAATTCACGGATACGTCTTGTAATTAATTGATTGTATTGACTTCCGAAGTCTAATACAACGATTTTCTCAATATCTAATAAATTTGTTTCCATGCAATTCTCCTTTTTTAATCAATATTTACGTACGTAAACATTGTCAATCGAATGATTTTTTCCTTTATATAAGATTACATCAGCCCGACCTCTTGTTGGTTGAATATGTTGAACAAGGTTGGTTAAGTTAATTGTATACCAAATTTCATTCCCGTAGTCTTCCACTTTTTCAGATGGCCATTTGGTAATTTCATAGAAATAGTTCGTTGGATCATCTTTCGCTGATTCCATGTGCATCTTGAACCGGTCCATAAACCAGGTTTTAATATGAAGTGGATCGGCATCTATATAGATTGAAAAATCAAAAAACTCATTCATATACGTTTGTTGGTTTTCCGGTAGTTGAAAGGCATTAATTCCTTCAACAATTAAGATATCAGGTTTCTTCATAACTTGAACTTCTCCTGGTACTATATCATAGATTTCATGTGAATATGTCGGATATTCAACATCCTCTACCCCAATTTTTACCTTACTCATAAACTCTAGTAAACGAGGCATGTCATAACTTTCCGGGAATCCTTTCCGTTTCATTATTCCACGTCGTTCTAGTTCTTCATTTGGGTATAGAAATCCATCGGTTGTCACTAATTCAATCCGCTTCTCAGGATAGTATTTCTGAAGCAAGCGCTGAAGTACTCTCGCTGAAGTACTCTTTCCTACTGCGACACTTCCGGATACACCAATCATGAATGTATTATTCTCAAATGAACTTTTCTCACCGATAATATCAAAGAATTTATCACGTTCTACTTCATATTCATCTTTGTTCTTAAGCATTACATCAATATAATGAACTAGTGGGACGTAGACTTCTTTCACATCTTGTTGTGATAATCGGTCGTTTAAGGAAACCAATTCTTCCAATCCTACAATTGGTTTTAGGTTTCCTTTCATTTGGTTAAATCGTTCCCATTCTTTTCTAGAATAATGTGTAAATAATTCGCTAGTCAAATGACCACTCCTTAGACTTTACTTTAATTATAAGTATTTTAGCACTCTCCAGGAATAGTTTAAAGGCTTGAAAGAAACCATTTTCATAAATTTTACTAACAACGACTATAACTTCTAATTATCCACTCAAAAAAAGCGTGATGATTAAAGCTTCGGGACGATTTATTGCAAAAACTGTTGAATATTATATAATTAAACTATCAATTCGATTGAATTTCTTAGTGTATTAATTTTAGAATTTTACCACGGTTAAAAGTAATACACAATAAAACTCCGATAAATAAACTAGAAATTCGAGTGAATGTTCGGGTTTTAGCTTATCTCATTCGATATTTTTATAGATACATTTAATTAAAATATATAGAAATAGTCACTTTTTTTAACACTATTCCTTATGGAAATGCTTACTAAAGGTTGTATTCTAATAGTATTTATGTAAAATAATAATGTGATATAATAATAATATTTTATATATTTGATTTGTCAAATTAAGCTAGACAAAACTGCTTCATCTAAGTAACTCAAAAATACTTCCAACGGTGTTCGGTAGTGTAAGGATTTCCGTGGAATCGTGTTCCGTTTGTGTGCAATCGATGACA
>NZ_JBGQQY010000048.1:0-16870 GCF_045528545.1 Ruoffia sp. FAM 26254 | reverse complement strand
TTCGATATTAATTGATTTCCACGAAAATTGGGAAAATAACGCTCGGACATTCTTACAAGTGTAATGTGCATGATGACCAGATGATATAACTACATTGAGACTTTTACACAAGATTATGGACTTGACACGGAAACTGATTTGCGTAGCGTCGCACCGCCTCGCGACACTACGCAATCGCGAATACGGTTCATCGTGCTGACCCGCGACGCTCCGTAAACTGATTTGCGTAGCGTCGAACCATCTCACGACGCCCCGCAAGCTCACATCCACCCCATATTTCACCCCGTATTATGGAACGAGCGACTGAATTATGATAATATGAATGCACGTAAATTGATTAAAGGAGGTTATTATGAAATTCATTACATTTGATTCATCAACAAAGGCGCTGTCCGTGGCTTTAGCCGAGGGCGAGTTGCCAACGGATTTTACTATAAAAGCCTCAACCACAACCTTGGGCAAGCGTCAGCACGGCCAGACACTCGCACCTGCGGTTGAAAATATTTTAAAGCAAGTCGATTGGAAAATGAGTGATATTGACGCAATTATTGTCGGAAACGGGCCGGGCTCATACACGGGACTGCGCATCGGTGTGACCTTCGCAAAAGTATGGGCGAACGCGACGAAATTGCCTCTATATAGCGTTTCCTCGCTGGCTTTAATGGCTGGATCGGCTTCAAAACAGACCGATTTTGTCCTACCAATTATGGATGCCCGGCGCCAGACGGCTTATACCGCTTTGTATCAATATGATAACCAAGCTGTTTTACAAGCCGTTGAGTACGATCAACATATAAAATTCGAAGAATTTTTAGCGAAAATTAAAAAACACATAAACCCAAACAGTGAGCTAACATTAATCGGGACCGACATTGATGAATTTGTGGAAATGGCAACCCGTCAGTTGCCGACGACTAAACTCATAGTTATCGACGACTGGAACGCTTATCCACATACAGTGCACGCTTTTGGAAAAGTCCCTTGGACGCAAATTGAGGAGCCAACCTTATTAGCACCTAATTATGCACACGCGACTTTGGCGGAACAAGAGTGGGCGGAGAAATCGGACAGCGATACTCTCAATCCAGACGAACTTATTGATTTTAAATGATTAAATTTTTTGATAGAAAGTTGCAGGTAAGTGTGATGCAAGAATTTATTAGACGCATTCAAAATGCGAGGCAAGTGAATCATATTATCATGGACCGAATTAGGCCAATTATTGATGAAGAGCCTCTATGGAGCCGTTCGGACCAGTCTTTTAGCATACGACTTGCGAAAGCTGAGGACGTACCGCTTTTTATAGAATTGGAAAATGATGCCTACAAAGGCTTCCACGCCTGGACTCAACAAGATTTTGAACACGATTGGTTAAGAAATCCGTATTGCGTCTATATTTTAGTGGAAGATACGACCAATAAAGAGGTCGTAGCCATGATTTCAGGGCGGTTTCTTGCAAAGGGTGCGCACATCAGTCATTTATTAGTCCGGGAAAAATATCAAAACCAAAGACTCGGCTCAAAATTACTCGACTTGTGGATTCGCTTAGCTGAAATCGAAGAAGTGCCAATAATTACGCTCGAAGTGCGCGAATCTAACACGATTGCGCAAAGTTTATATTACGGACAAGATTTTAAGAAGCATGGCATCAAGGAAAATTATTATTCAGACAACAAAGAAACAGCCTTTTTATTAAAACGGGAGATGCCTAATGCTTAAACAAATTGAGCGCAATTTTATTATGGAAAGTTTACATGACTTTGGATGGACCCCAGAACAGTTCGAAAGTGAGTTAACAAACCGCTTCATGCGCTACTGGTTTTTGTGCGACGGGAACACGATTCAAGGTTACGTTGCTGGGCAAGTGTTGTTCGGCGAACTCGAAGTCCTGCGCGTGTACATGCATCCGCGATTTCGCGGGCGCCGTTTAGGAAATAGTTTATTGAAAAGGGCTTTAAAAGACGTTGACAGTGCCTTTCTAGAGGTGCGAAGCCAACACCAAGTGGCGATAAAATTGTACCAAAGTGTGGGGTTTGAGCTGGTGTCGGTAAGAGAGAATTATTATTCAAATCCGCAGGACGATGCGGTCAATATGGTTTGGCGAAAGGAGGAGATCGAGTGAGTGAATCATTAATATTAGCTATTGAAACAAGTTGTGACGAGACAAGTGTGGCGGTCGTTCAAGACGGACGAGAAATCTTATCAAATATCGTCGCATCACAAATAAAAAGTCACATGCGATTTGGTGGAGTCGTGCCCGAAGTGGCGAGCCGTCACCATGTGGAGCAAATTACCCAAGTGATTGATATGGCTTTAGAGGAGAGTGGCCACGGCGTCGCTGACATGGACGCGGTCGCAGTTACGCAAGGACCTGGACTCGTGGGCGCTTTATTAGTAGGGGTGACAGCTGGAAAAACTTTAGCAATGGTGCACAACAAACCATTGCTGGCAGTCAACCATTTAGCTGGTCACATTTACGCCAGTCAATTGGTCAAACCGTTGAAGTTTCCATTAATGGCGCTGATTGTCAGTGGTGGACATACTGAACTCGTTTATATGAAAGAAGAATTTTCATTTGAAATTATTGGTGAAACGCAAGATGACGCCGTTGGTGAAGCGTACGACAAAGTGGGACGGATTCTAGACTTGCCTTACCCCGCTGGAAAATATTTAGACGAGTTAGCCGGCAAAGGAAATCCTGAAGCATACGCAATTCCGCGTGCGATGATGCATGAGGACAATTTCGACTTCAGCTTTTCCGGCATGAAAAGTGCCGTAATGAACACCGTGCACAACGCTAAACAGCGTGGCGACGAGATTGTACCTGAAGATTTGGCCGCGAGCTTCCAAACGGCAGCCGTAGAAGTGCTGGTAGAAAAAGCAAGCAAAGCTTTGCGCGAATATCCAGAAGTGCGCCAATTTATCTTAGCCGGTGGAGTCGCAGCCAACTCCGGACTGCGCGGGGAGTTGTCAACGCGCCTAGCCACTGAATTTCCAAATGTAGAATTAATTATCCCACCCTTAAAATTGTGCGGAGATAATGCAGCGATGATCGGAGCCAGCGCACATCATATGTATGCAGACAAAGACTTCAGTGAATTAGATATCAATGCGATCCCTGGTTTGATGTTAGGTGAGTAGGGAAAATAAGAATGGGACAGGCCTCTGAGGAAATAAACCTCAGAGGCTTTTTTGTAGCATGCGGGGCGTCGAGAGGCGTCGCGACGTACCGCAAATCCGAATACGGAGTGTCGCGCCTTATCACGACACTCCGCATGCCGGAAAAAGCGATAAACTTAGTTGTATATGTTGAACTGTGGATAAATATCATCGAGTTATTCGGACTGATCTTCATTTTCTATTTCCACATCGATAACCTCACGTTGGTACTTTTCTTCATTATAGATAAATACATTTCGGAAAATTTTCAAAATGGGACGCATAAGTAGAAAAAATCCCCCTACCAAGTATGCGATATTTCCGATTATAACGGGTGCTCCTAGAATATTTGAAATACTCCCTATAAAATATAGGCCACCGGTAAGAATATCATTGACTAAAGAAATAATTGTATAGTAATTTTGAAAATAAATTCGAAAGCGTTCTGACTTGATGATAACGTCTTCTTCTTTATCAAGGTGTGGCTCGCGTTCCTTATGTTTGATTTCAGGCACGGTAGTTCCTCCTTTAGTTGACCGTGGGTACATTCATTATACATATTCGAAATTGAGATTGCGATTGAAAGGGTGTATGGATAGGCGGTTGCTTTAGATGAACAACTTCTATTCATCATGAACCGCAAATCCGAATACGGAGTGTCGCGCACGCTCACGACGTACCACAAACTCAAATGCGGAGTGTCGTGCAAGCTCGCGACGTACCGCAAACTCAAATGCGGAGTGTCGTGCACGCTCACGACACTCCACAAGCCAATTTCCGTAGTATCGTGCTGACTCACGACACTCCGTATCCATGTTTACGGTTTATCGCGCCGATCCGCGACGCCCAAACCCACTAGCCAATCGCATGTTCCAATAGATTTTTTATCCAGAATGTATTAAAATAAAGTAACTAAATTCAAGAGGGGGCTAATATGTACGAACAATGGATAGCGATGGAGCAATTTTATTATGGATATTTTGCTTGGGGTTTATTAGTCGTAATTATTCTCTCTATTTTACTAGTTTCCTGTCTGTATTATGTTAATTTATTAATCCCAAAAATAATACTCATTCTAACCCTTATCGCTTTCACAATATTTGGGGTAGGAGTTGTTCGGGGATATTCTCAATACGGTGATTTAATTGAGCAAGCGAGTAAAGAGTCTGCCGCAATTCGCAACTTCAAACGAACATTTTTCATGATCGATATGCCGTACCAAGCTATGGAAATGAAGGCTTACCGGGATGGGTATTTTGATGAAGGATTTGAAGCGGTTGGTTTTTACGAGAAAATGTTTGTCAGCGAGCCGGTTGAATATTTAGGAGCGACGCAACAAGGCGGGTACGTCTTTCGAATTGGCGGGAGCGAATATGTTGTGAGTCAGGCCTGGGTGCGATTCTCCGATGAAGTTAACCAGGCTGTGCGAATCGGGACACAATATCAAGTAGCAGATCCGCGCTTCATTGAGCTCGGATTTGTGGAAAAATCGCGAGTCCTGCTTGATGAGTATATTGTCCCAAGCCAAGCGGAAAATCATATGGCCGATAAGGCAGGCGTAACCGCTGCTCAACTTCAAGCGCGGGGGATTGTGAAAGGCTGGGTTGTCCCGTAATTTTATAAAATGAAACCAAAAAACCTCTGGGAAAATATAACCTTAGAAGTATTTTCGGGATTTGCGGGGGGTCGTGTTCGTGCGCGACGTACCGCAAATCCGAATGCGTAGTGTCGTGCACGCCCGCGACGTACCGCAAATCCAAATGCGTAGTGTCGTGCATGCCCGCGACGCCCCGCAAATCCGAATGCGTAGCGTCGTGCATACTCACGACACTCCGCAAGCCAATTTCCGTAGTGTCGTGCACGCTCACGACGCCCCGCAACCAATAACACTCAACAAAAAACACCAAACTTCTCACAAAGTTTGGTGTTTTTCTCGTGCTATATCTAAATCTCAATTCCCGGATGCTCTTCCATGAAAGCCTCAAGTTCAATACTTGCCTCTTCCCAAGTTTCCAGCGCATTGGTTTGACGCTCGTTTGCTTGAATCAATTTTTTATTCAAATCAGCTAACTCAGGTTGGTCATTGGCTTCATTCGCCGTTAACATATCCGCTTCAAGCTTTGTGATCAAGGCATCCATGGCTTCACTTTCTGCCATTGCCTCATCGACTTTAGTTTGAAGTTTCCGCAAGTCCTTTTTCAAAGCTTTTGTTTCTTCATAAGTGAACTGGTTTTGAGACATTTCCTTATTAGGAGTGGCCTCGTCCTGACTATCTTGCTCACGTAAAGCTTCGATTTCCTCTAACTCACGTTTTTTCTCAATATAGTAATCATAATCACCTAAATAAAGCGACGCGCCATCAGGTGATATTTCCAAAATGTTGGTCGCAATGCGGTTAATAAAATAGCGGTCGTGCGACACGAACAGTAGCGTGCCGTCGTAATCAATTAACGCTTCTTCCAGAACTTCCTTACTATCAATGTCTAAGTGGTTGGTCGGCTCATCTAATAACAAAGTATTGTCATGATCGGTCGCCAGCAGTGCCAAGCTCAGGCGGGCCTTTTCGCCACCACTCAGCATCGACACTTTCTTCTCAACCGTCTCGCCACTAAACAAGAAACTCCCTAAAATCGAACGCACTTTCCATTCATCGGTTGTATCGTGCGCTTGCCACAGCGTCTCCAACACTGTTTGATTTCCATCCAACTGATTCACATTTTGGTCATAGTAACCAATATCGACATTACTTCCGAGAATAACTTCCCCAGAAAGCGCAGGGATTTGTTGTAAAATAGTCTTCAAGAAAGTCGTCTTTCCGACCCCATTCGGCCCTACAATCGCAATCGCATCTTGGCGACGCAAGTCCATATTTATAGTTTTAGCAATCGGCTCTTCATAACCAATCGTCAAGTCGCGCGTTTCAATCACACGGTTTCCGCTGTCGCGACTTGCACTGAACTCAATTCGCGGTGCTCTCGTATCTTGCTTCGGTTTTTCGATACGGTCCATTTTTTCTAATTTTTTCCGGCGACTCTGCGCACGTTTCGTCGTAGACGCTCGGACAATATTTTTTGCAACAAATTCTTCCAATTTCTCAATCTCATTTTGTTGCTTCTGGTATTCTTTCCACTCTTGTTCCATGCGCAATGCTTTCTCTTTTAAATAAAAATCATAATTCCCTTTATACGTATGCAACGTATTGTTACGCAACTCGAGGACTTGATTGGCCACCCGATTTAAAAAGTAACGGTCATGCGATACAATCAACAGCGCACCCCGGTAACCACGCAAGTAGCCTTCGAGCCAGTTGAGTGTCTGCATATCCAAGTGGTTAGTCGGCTCATCCAAGATTAAAAGATCATAAGACATTAGCAAAATACGCGCCAAAGCGAGTCTAGTTTTTTGCCCACCCGATAGCGATTCAACAGGGCGGTCGTAATCTTCCTCATAAAATTGAAAGCCATGTAAGACCGTCCGGATTTCCGACTCAACCCCATAGGCGTTCGATTCTGCCAACTGTTGTTGAATCTGATCATAGGCACTTAAGGCATTTTGATATTCCTTCGATTCCCAATCCTCACTCAACTCAGCCACTCGCTCAGCTGCCACCTCCGCCTTTTCGCGCAAGGCCAAGGTATCCGAGAAGACATGTAACATCTCCTCCCAAATCGAGCGGTTTGAATCAATCGATACATGCTGCTCTAAATAACCCACCCGCAAATCGCGTGAGCGTGTAATTTCCCCTGCAGAAATCGGTTCTGTTTTCATAATTTGACTTATTAATGTCGATTTTCCCGCACCATTTCGCCCAACAAGAGCAATGCGGTCATTCGTTTGGATATTAAATGAAACTTTCTCATACAGCGTCACATCAGCAAAGCGACGCGCAACGTCATTAGCTTGTAGTAAAATCATTCGATGACTCCTTCTATTTGAACTCTTAATTATTATAGCCCACACACACCTATTTAACAAAATATAAAATAATAAAATGAAATTCCTCACCCAACCACCACCATATTCGAATTAATGTACATTTTGCATAATATTTCACATAAAAAGCTTTATTCTCACTATAAAATATATTAGAATATAAAAGTTAGGCTAAATAGGCTCGGAGTTCACAATAAATGTAAACCCTCGAAGGTTACATTTGGACAAATTTTGTGAAGGAGTGCTATAATGAGCATGACTTAAAAATTAGATATAGATAAACCTAGGAGGAGGCAATTTATGGCAAAAGAAATACCAAAAGCGACTGCCTTGAGATTACCCATCTACCATAGGTATTTACGATTCTTGCAACATGCAGGGAAAAAGCGCATTTCTTCAACGGAATTAAGTGAAGCTGTAAAAGTAGATAGTGCGACCATTCGTCGTGACTTTTCATATTTTGGGGCATTGGGGAAACGTGGTTACGGTTACGATGTAGATCACTTATTAGACTTTTTCTCGCGTATTTTAAATCAAGATCGCTTAACGTCGGTTGGTCTGGTTGGTGTAGGTAATTTGGGAAATGCACTGATTAACTACAATTTCCGGAAGAATAGCAATGTTCGAATTGGAGCCGCGTTTGATGTAAATACTGACATAATTGGAACAATTCAACGTGGTGTCCCAGTTTATTCAATGGATGAATTGGAAGAGCAAATCGAACAACAACAAATTGAAATTATTATTTTATCAGTCCCACAAGACGTCGCAGGGGATATAGTGAACCGAATTATCGAGGCGGGAGTGAAAGGAATCATGAACTTCACGCCACTTAGATTTGATGTACCGCGCAGCGTTCGTGTTCAAAATGTGGACCTGACGAATGAACTACAGACACTCATTTACTTCATTGATAGTAATAAGGATGATGCAGAGGATTTCTCTGATTTTGAAAAAAAATAATTGTAAAGCACGCCAAAAGGTGTGCCTTTTTTTTCGAAAAAGATAATTCTATGACTTGATTTTTTGACCAATTTAGACTATTATAAGATTAAACCATTAGCACTCAAATAAAACGAGTGCTAAATATAAAAATAAAATCATTTGGAGGGTATAATATGATTAAACCTTTAGGAAAACGTGTTGTTATCAAAGTGGCAGAAACAGAAGAAACGACAGCAAGTGGTTTCGTATTACCAAGTTCAGCCAAAGAAAAAGAACAATACGGTGAAATTGTGGCAATTGGACCAGAGATCGAAGAAAAAGATGGCGTTAAAGTTGGCGACACAGTGTTCTTCAAGAATTATTCTGGAACAGAAGTTGAACATGGCGAAGAGTCATTGATGATTATTGAACACAAAGATTTATTAGCAGTCTTAGCATAATATCGAATTTAAAGGAGAGAATATTATATGGCAAAAGATTTAAGATTTTCAGAAGATGCACGTGCAGCTCTACTACGTGGAGTTGATATCTTAGCAGATACAGTTAAAGTAACATTAGGGCCAAAAGGGCGTAATGTAGTATTAGATCAACAATTTGGATCACCAACAATTACAAATGATGGTGTAACAATCGCTCGCGAGATCGAATTGGAAGATCGCTTCGAGAATATGGGTGCACAGTTAGTCATGGAAGTCGCTTCAAAAACGAACGACATCGCCGGTGACGGGACAACGACCGCAACATTATTAACTCAAGCAATCGCTCGTGAAGGTATGAAAAATGTGACTTCAGGTGCAAACCCAGTTGGCATCCGTCGCGGAATCGAAATGGCAACACGTGCAGCGGTTGAAGCTTTACAATCATTATCTCAACCCGTTTCTTCAAAAGAATCGATTGCACAAGTCGCATCAGTTTCTTCAGGAGATGAAAAAGTAGGGGAATTAATCGCTGACGCAATGGAAAAAGTTGGCCAAGATGGTGTCATCACAATTGAAGATTCACAATCGATTGATACAGAATTATCAGTGGTTGAAGGAATGCAATTTGACCGTGGTTACTTATCTCAGTACATGGTAACTGACAATGAAAAAATGGTTGCAGACTTAGAGAACCCATATGTATTAATTACTGACCGTAAAATTACAAACATCCAAGATGTACTACCTTTATTAGAAAGTGTTATGCAAACAAGCCGTCCATTATTAATTATCGCAGAAGATATTGAAGGCGAAGCATTACCAACACTAGTATTAAATAAATTACGCGGAACATTAAATGTGGTTGCCGTTAAAGCACCAGGATTTGGTGACCGTCGTAAAGCAATGTTAGAAGACTTAGCGATTCTGACTGGTGCAACAGTAATTTCAGAAGAATTAGGCTTTGAGTTAAAAGATGCAACACCAGACCACTTAGGTACAGCTGGTAAAGTTTCAGTAACAAAAGACAGCACAACCATCGTTGAAGGTGCTGGATCTAAAGAACAAATCGAAAACCGCGTTGGCTTAATCCGCGGACAAATCGAAGAAACAACAAGTGAATTCGACCGTGAAAAATTACAAGAACGCCTAGCTAAATTAGGTGGCGGAGTAGCAGTCATCAAAGTCGGTGCTGCAACTGAAACAGAACAAAAAGAAATCAAACTACGTATCGAAGATGCATTAAACGCAACACGTGCCGCAGTTGCTGAAGGTATCGTAGCAGGTGGGGGAACTGCACTTGTGAACGTTCAAGACGCAGTGAACGCACTTGAAGCAGAAGGCGACGAAGCAACAGGAATCTCAATCGTTGCTCGCGCACTTGAAGAACCAATTCGCCAAATCGCTGAAAATGCCGGCGCAGAAGGTTCAGTCGTTGTGTCACAAATCCGTACGTCAGACAAAGGTATCGGCTACAACGCAGCCACAGGTCAATTCGAAAACATGATCGACGCTGGTATCGTAGACCCAACTAAAGTAACACGTACAGCCCTACAAAATGCAGCCTCAGTTGCCGCATTACTATTAACAACCGAAGCAGTTGTTGCAGACATCCCATCAGAAACACCAGACATGGGAATGGGCGGAGGCGGCATGGGTGGCGGAATGCCAGGCATGATGTAAGCTGAAGCTTAAGAAGTAAGATAATTTAATATAAAATGGCCTCCCGGCTTACTTTATCTCAGTGATGAAGTAGGTTGGGAGGTTTTTTGAGTTTTCAGTGAGCTTTCTTGAAAATGCGGGGCGTCGTGATCCGACTCGACGTACCGCAAATGAAAATACGGAGTGTCGTGTCACCACACGACGCCCCGCAACTAAATTTCCATAGCGTCGTGATCCGACTCGACGTACCGCAAATGAAAATACGGAGTGTCGTGCCACCACACGACGCCCCGCAACTAAATTTCCGTAGCGTCGTGATCCGACTCGACGTACCGCAAATGAAAATACGGAGTGTCGTGCCACCACTCGACACCCCGCAAACCAAAATCCACACAAAAAAACGCCGACCCAGGAAACATTCCCAGATCAGCGGTTCTCACCTAAACTCTATTCACTTTCATCATTGCCAAACACAGTGCTGCGATTACTATTATTACTGAAATCGTAATTATAATAATCATTACTTGGAGTTTCTTCTTCTGGTAGAGAACCTTCATCAATGGGCTCTTCGTAAGAAGGTTCCTCATATGAAGAATCTGGTTCCTCGTAAGACGGCTCTTCGTATGAAGACTCCGGTTCTTCGTAAACAGGCTCCTCATAGACAGGTTCTTCATACACAGATTCTTGTGCAGCGTCTATCGCTTGTTGCACTGCAGTAGCGAATAAGTTAAAGTCGCTGACACCATCGTAAGTTGGCAGTCCGTATTCAATCGCCAAGTTATTCCAGTAAATTAACTCATCTTCTGTATAATCTAGCTCTTCTTCGGCCACTTCAATCGGTAAGTACACCATTAATTCGGGATCTGGCACAAAGATTGCCATCCCAAGTTTGACCTCGTCTTCAGTGTTCGTCTCCACTTCAGAAACTTTTTCAGTCTCAACTGCTGATTCAGAATCTGTTTGTATTTCTGCTTCTTCATTTTTATTACCATTTCCATCTTGGACGGGTTCGTGTACGTAGCCCTCAGTTCTCCCAGCTGGTGGTTCTGAGTCCAAGTACCCACACCCGCCTAGTATAAATAAAGAACTAAATAAGATTAATTTTTTCAACATTCTTCCCCCTATGGTCAGACCATATTCATTCATTAATATATCTAATGTACAGTTATCGGTAATAAAAAGCAATATCCACTTGAAAATATCATATCCTCTTCACATTTGTGTTACATTTCACCTATATAAAATAATTTTATAAAAGCGAATCCATATGCTATAATAAAAGAAAATAAAGAGCGAAGGAGTGTTAACATGGAAGTAAATGATATTATGCAAATTCTGGAAAAAGATATGAAAGTTGCTGTCTTTGCAACGGTGGACGAGAACGGAAAACCGCATGCGAGACATGCCCATATCGGCGTTGCTAACGAGCAGGGCGTCTTTTTCATGACCAGTCCCACGACGGATTTTTATAAACAACTTAAGCACAATCCAAATATCGCTATTACCACAATGTCTGAAGAAGGCTATCTCGTTCAAGTGATCCGAATCGAGGGAAAAGTGCGCCAAGTTGGGAAAGACCGCCTTCAGGAACTGCTTACGAACAATCCATATGTTGAGCAAGTGTATCCAGATGACGACATTCGCCAAGGCATGCAAGTTTTTCATTTATACGAAGGCGAAGGCTTCTATCACAGCATGTCTCAAGGGCACAAGTACACTTTCGAAATCTAACTTCGGTAATCAATCGCCAAACCTTTGAGGAAATTACGCGCATACCGGTCGCCGCAGGGCTTATAATTGCGGTGGCCTTCTTTGCGTAAAACAGCACTTAATTCGCTGTTAGAAAGCTCAACCCCTGCCAAATTTAAAATGTCTAACATATCCTCACTCGTTAATTTCAACGCAATCTTCACTTTTTTCAGTAATAAGTTATTCGCGTTTTGCGAGTTTAACTCTAATGCTGGGCCACTGGCACCGTCTTTTACCCCACGTTGTGAAATAATTAAACCATTTAAAAAGCGTTCGAAAGCTGCATCACTTAAATTCTCTGCATACTCATTTTCAGCGAGTCTGTCTTCGTTAGGTATTTTATCTAAGAAAGCGAGTAATTCTGCTTGGCTAACGGCCAAACCACCCATCTGGAAAATAATTATCATGTCCTCGTCCTTGATGTCGAGGGCGTAACGCAAGCGGGTTAATCGATCATTATTATTCATTTAATTGCCTACCTTTCATCTTGTAGGGTGATTATACCAAACTTTGGCGTATTTTTCTGCTATACTACAAAGATAAGAAGTAAATGAAAAGGTGAGTTGAATGAACAAACATATGACCTATTACACAGCCGAAGAAGCAACCGAATTACTCAAATTTATGATCAACCAATTAGCACCAAAGAGTCGCAACAATGTTAAATCCATGCTAGCGCGTGGGCAGTTCTTTGTCGATGGAAAAGCTGTCACACAATTTAATCATCCATTGAAGAAAGGGCAAAAAGTCGGCGTTTTATCCAATGAAGGAGCGAAAAAGACCGCTGCGCTTGAAGGCGTAAAAATCTTACATGAAGACGATGACCTCATCGTGATTGACAAAGAAGCGGGTATCCTATCCGTAGCTGGCAGAGACTACGCAGAAGATACAGCCTACCGTCAAGTCACAAAATACGTGCAAGAAGGCAACCGCCGTAACCGCATCTTCGTCGTGCACCGCCTGGACCGCGACACATCTGGCGTCATGATCTACGCTAAAACCGAAGAAGTTAAAGAAAAATTGCAAGAAAACTGGCACACGATTGTCAAAGAACGCATCTATACTGCGTTGGTTGAAGGCGTCGTTCGCAAACCCCAGGGGAAGATAGAATCTTGGCTAACCGAAAGTAAAACGATGAAAGTCTATTCAAACGACTACGATAACGGTGGCAAGCACGCAATTACCCACTTCAAGAAAAAGCAAAATAGTGCGAACTATACTTTATTGGAGGTTGAACTTGAAACAGGACGCAAAAACCAAATCCGTATTCATATGGAAGACATCGGCCACCCAGTTGCCGGCGATAAAAAATACAGCGCACGAACGAATCCGCTGAAACGCCTCGGCTTGCACGCAACTACCATCGCCTTCACTCACCCAAGTACAGGAAAAGTAGTGAGATTCACATCCCAAGCACCAAAAAGCTTCCTAAAGCTATCAAGATAAAGAAAAGTCATCCGACAGGGTGACTTTTTTCGATTTGATCAATAGAAAAGGGCGTCGAGCACCGGCTCGACGAACCGCAAATCGACATGCGGTTCATCGTGTTAGCGCACGACACTTCGCATTTTAAAATACGGTACGTCGTTCACACTCACGACGCCCCGCAAATTGTTTACAGGCAAGTTAAAAAGCGTTTATTTATATAAGAGAAGTTTCTTTAGTTTCTTAAAAATCTGTATTATTATAATAATGATACATTATTACTTAAAAAGATCGAGGTGCTAAGTGACAACAAAGCTTTTATTAGTAATAAAGAACCCGAACCAGGATTTAGAATTGGCGAAAAATTATATCGAAGGTAAAAATCATGATGATTTTTTTATAAAAAATTCCTTGCTATACTTTAATGTATGTCGAGAAAATCAACTCGATAAGACCGATGGTTAGGGAATGATGACGATTTATGTGATAGGTATTTTCAAAGAAAGGAGTAAAATATTCGCGATTAAAATCAAAATTTATCAGTATCATCGGTAGTTTGATTGAATTTGGAAACTTGGTTGGATTTATATGATAATAATGGTAAGAAAAGGAGAGCAATGACTATGAATAGAAAAATTAGTATATTAACAGTTGTATTACTTAGTTTAAACGTCTTATTAGATCCAATAGTAGCGATCAGTACAGTTTATGCTCAAGAATCGACTGTTGAGACTAGTGTGAGCACAGAATCAGTACCCGAAGAGACAATTATTGAGGAAGTGCCAGAATCAATTCCTGAAGAAGTCTACGAAGAACCTACAGTAGAAGAAACATTACCTGAGGAAGTTCCCGCTGAGCCTGAAAGCTCAAGCGAAGTACCTGAAGAGGTACAAGAGGAGCCAGAAGAGGTTGAAACTGAAGAGTCTGTAGTGACCCCCTAAATCCGGAGATGGATTTAGAGGGTTTATATACGACTATTCTTTAATCGGTTTCATCAGACATATGAGCAATTTTTTTAAGTAAGCTTCGTATTTGTCAGTACCTATCTCTTTATTTTGTGATGAATTTGATACTTGTTCTAACGTGTTCGATGATTGTTCTACATACCATCCTGGCACTATATCTTTATTTTTATGTTGCTTATTATCGTATTTTTTAGCAATCCATCTTTCGGATTGTTCGCGTTTCCACGTGAACGCGTATCCTGTTACTGGTGTTCCTCTGCTGTTACTTTTTAACTTTTTAACTTTTAAATCTTTAAAAAAAGCCGATAGCTCATTCATAACTACTTTTATTATATTTTTGTCAATTTCACTTGGTGTGTAGTATATTGGTGTACCTAATAACAATTTGAATTCGCTAATTTTAAATTCTCTTTTTCCTATTGTTTCCCACTGTTTTAGCAGTCGATAGACAGTTTTAGCATACTTTGATCGAATGGAAGTGAATTCTGCTAACTCGTACGAAGTAAACTGCACATTTAAATGATTTAAAACATATTCAAACTCTTCTGTAACTTTCACAATCATACTCATATCACTCAGATCTTTATTCCATTTCACGCGAAAGAGACGAAACGGTGCCATCACTTCTAAAGAGTTATGTGTACGTTTAACGTACTGAATTTGAGTGATTTTATTTACTAAATCTTCGATTGTTTTTTTAAATCGTTTATTATGCGTAATTGAATAATTTGCTAAATCAGCGAGACTATGTTTTGTGAATGTTATTTCGCGCGTATTAACATCACGTAATTTCGCGATAATCGAAAAGAAAAAATTCATTTCTTCGCTTGTCCAGTTCTGCATTGATATTGCGTTCAAATCATTGTGATATTTAACAACTTCTTTACTCATTTAAATCCCTCTTCTTATGTTTTTCGATTATAGCTGCTAAATTCAAGGTTGGAGGTGATAATAATGCTTTTCTGCTCATACCAGTCACTAATAAGTTGGAAGAGTAATTCTGAGCCATTCTTCGTAAACGGGACGTATCCCATCTCATCTAGAATAATTAACTTCACCCGTCTGAATTGTTTTTTGAACTGCTCGAGTTGTTTTTCTTGCCAAGCCTTTTCTAATGCAGCACTAACTCACCAACACGCCAGAAGCGCGTCTCAATACCGTTTTGACAAGCTTTACGGCCAAGTCCAATCGCTAAATGGGATTTCCCAGTACCAGGCGCCCCGATACAGACTAAATTTTGTCGAGCATGAATAAATGCGAGCGACACCAACTGTTCCCTAGTATGACTATCTGGCAGTCGAATGTGCGGGTGCCAATCATACATTTCTAAGGTCTTCGTATGAGTAAATTTTGCCTGAGCTATTAATCGGTCGATGCGACGGGCTTCTTTCAACTCGACTTCAAGGGTTAATAGCTGATATAACCATTCTTCTTTCGTTGGTGCCTCAACAGTCGACATTAATTGAGCGATACTGGGTAACCTTAATTCTTGACAAAGCGCTTCAATCGTTTGGCTCATGAGGTGACCTCTTGGTTTGAGGGCACTGTTAACGCGTCATACGCCAGCCAATTCACATCACTGATACTCTCTTGCATCTCTTGTCCCAGTAGTTCATAAAAATTTTTATTGATCTCGATCAGTGAATGGTGGACAAGTAAATGGATTAACTGATCAATCCGTTGGTAAAGTAAGCGCAAATCATCGATCCCTAAGTGAGCTTGAAGTCTCCCTGGTAAATATTTCCAATACCTTGAGTAGGGGATTTTGGCCAACCGCTGTTTCCAGTCTTTTAAGATGTCCATCCAAGGAATTGCCCGCTGCTTATTCATCTAAGGTCGATAATCTTCGGCCAGTATTTCACCTTGAGGCGTTAAGATACGGTAACGATTCCAGGTCAGATGACCGACTAATCTTGGATGACGACGCGCATTTAATACGTGAATCCGTGTTTGACCCAATGTGATTTCATTCAATTTGTTAGCTTGGAGTTCGACTTCTTTGAAAACTGGATAAGCTTCATCCGGTAAAGCTAAACACGAGTATTGCTCGGTCTGCCATAATGCCTCAATTCGAACACCTTTTTCATAATGAATGGCTTGTCTCTTATCACGTAACGTCTGTTCAAGTTCTTGATTCAATGCGTGATAAGAAGTCATGCGGGGGAATCCGAAAAGAAATTATAGCGGACATACCCCACCTTGTTTTCGACGCTGCCTTTTTCATGCCCACTGGCTGGATTACAAACTTGAACCTCAAACCCATAGTGTAACGTGAAGAGTTGAAATCCTTCTGAAAGAACAGCCGGTTCAAATTTTGTCTTCGGTTGTGCAACAGCCGTGACCATATTGTCAATGCGAATTTTTCGTGGAACGCCTCCAATTTGATCAAACAGTTGCGTCATCCCGGTCAGTAAACATTCTTGATTTTCACTCGGTAATGCGACCGCAAAGCCAGCGTTACTAAACGGAAAACTCAAAACTAAGGCTTTAACATCTTTAAATACCCCTTGGTGTTCCACTTCCATTGTGCCAAAATCTAACTGGGCTTCCCCCGGTGGATGTTCAAGTCGTTCATATCCAGCAGTAGGTAACTCTTGATGATGGTTACTTTTCCAT
>NZ_JBGQQY010000047.1:0-17012 GCF_045528545.1 Ruoffia sp. FAM 26254 | reverse complement strand
GCCAAGTGAATTCTCCTTTTAGTAATGTATGGTAACTTTATTATATAGGAATTCACTGGCTTTTGTGTACATACAAAAAAAGGTGTCAGTGAGATTTCTCTCACCAACACCAAAAATTCAAGAACCTTTTTTATTAATCTGGAGGGATTTAGTGACTACAAAGCATGATCAAATACTACAATATATCGAAACACTTCCCATTGGCAAGAAAATATCCGTTCGAGGCATCGCCAAGCATTTGAATATGAGTGAAGGAACGGCTTACCGAGCAATTAAAGATGCTGAAACACTGGGTATTGTCTCAACAATCGAGAGAGTTGGAACAATCCGTATTGAGAAGAAATCAAAGTTTTTACCAGAAATGTTACGCTTTAATGAAATGGTTTCAATAATCGAAGGAACTGTTCTAGGTGGGGAAGAAGGTTTAGATCGTCACCTTAATAAATTCATTATTGGCGCAATGCAAGAAAATGACGTTAAAAGATATTTTGTACCTAATTCACTCATCATCGTGGGAAACAGGGAAGAAGTTCAACAATTGGCGTTAGAGAATGATGTCGCTGTCCTAATTACAGGTGGCTTTGATACGAGTGATAAGATCGTGGAGCTTGCTAACGAGAAGAAATTACCAGTTATTTCGACGCCTTTTGATTCATTTACAGTGGCGACGATTATTAACCGTTCTATGGCAGACCAAGAAATAAAGAAAGAAATTATGACTATTGCCGATATCTTTACGCCGATTGATCAAACGCCTGCATTAACGGCTCAAGATACTGTGAACACATTTTACGAGCTTTCACGTAAATCTGGACTTTCACGCTTTCCAGTCCATCATAACAGCCGTTTGATCGGAGTTGTGACGGCGAAAGACCTCATAGGGAAATCTGAATCAGTCCTAATTGAAAGAGTCATGACTAAAGATTTAGTGACTGTTCAAAAACATATGACTGTCGCAAGTGTCTCACAACTGATGGTGCGTGAAGATATTGAGATGATTCCTGTTATAGAAGATAATATGGAATTAATAGGCGTTGTCTCACGTCAAGATATTATGCGTAATATTCAAATGATTCAAAAGCAACCACAAATTGTTAATACATTTGAAGATGATATTATTATGCACATTGAAGAATATATCTTAAAAACACAAGAACATAAGTATGACTACCACGTTGTTGTCCAACCACAAATGTTAAACAGTTTAGGAACGATTTCTTATGGTGTTCTTTGTGAATTAATTTCGCATTCTGCTTATCAAAAATTTTATGATACAACAAATCAAAATCATATTATTGAAAAGATTGATTTGCATTATTTCAAATTAATTCAAATGGGGAATTTAATTCAATTTAAAGTTGATATTTTCAATCAGAATAGACGAACAGCCCTAATTGAAGTCAATGTTTTCCACGAGAATTCTTTAGTTGCAAAAGCAATTATTACGACCCAAGTTATTGAAACAAAGTAAATGAGTTATAGAAGGGATAGACTATGTATTTAGAAACTGAGAAAGTACAAGAATTATTAACATACATTAAAAAACATGACACAATTATTATTCATCGACATGTGAGACCCGATCCAGATGCATTTGGCTCACAACTTGGCTTAAAGTATCTAATTAAGAATGCTTTTGAGAACAAAAAAGTGCTAGCAGCTGGAACGATGTCAAAAGGGTTATCTTGGATGGGTGACATGGACGAGATTGCAGATTCAGATTATGAAGATGCCTTAGTCATTGTTGTTGATACAGCCAATTATCCTAGAATTGAAGATAAGCGGTATAATAAAGGGGCAAAACTTGTAAAAATAGACCATCATCCTGATGTGGATAGTTATGGCGATTTAGAAATGGTTTATACAAAAGCAAGTTCATGTAGTGAAATTATCGCAAATATTTCACTTGAATTGGGAGAGGCGTTACCTCTAACAAAAGAGGCTGCATTTATGCTATATGCTGGTATTGTCGGCGATACTGGACGTTTTCAATATGATTCAACAAGTGCGACAACACTAACAACAGCAGCAGAGTTACTTAAACAAGGGATTGATCACTTTATTATCAATGACCGATTCAATACAAAATCAATGGAACAAGCGAAATTTCAAGGCTTTGTCTTAGACCAATTAGAAATTACAGACAATGGTGTGGCTCACATCATAATTAATCAAGCTGATTTAAAACGTTACGGAATTACTGAAGAAGAGGCGAATGTCGCTGTCGGAATTCCAGGGAGTATAATGGGTGTGAATACTTGGGCTTTATTTATTGAACAAGAAGGTAGCCATCCATATTGGAGAGTTCGTGTGCGGTCAAAAGGACCAGCAATCAACGAAATAGCGGCTAAATACCATGGTGGAGGCCATCCTAAAGCAAGTGGTGCCTCGGTCTATAGCAAAGAGGAAATGAGTCAATTATTAGAGGATTTAGGGAAAGCAGCGCAAGAATATTTAGATAACATAAGTGAATAGAGAAAAGACCAAGTTGATTTTGAGTCAACTTGGTCTTTTACTTTGTATTTTATTTAATCAAACCAATCAAAGCCTTGTTTATTAATGAGATCATCAGCAGCTTTTGGCCCACTAGACATTGCTGGATAGTTTGGAAAATCAGGTTTCGGTGCCTCTTTCCATAATCGCTGAATATTATCAACAAATTTCCAATCATGTGCAACTTCAAGCCAGTGATTAAAGTTATTTAAATTCCCTTGAATACATGCTAAGATTAGACGCTCGTAATCTGCAGGCATTGCATTAATTTCTTCCTCATCTGGTGAGTATGACAATTCAATTTGTTTTAATTCATTAGTATAACCGATCGTTTCTTGATTTAAATAAAGTCGATAAGCTAGGTCTGGATTAATTTCAATCATTAATCTATTGCTAGGTACACCTTCTTTAGTTGCTTTAAACTGGACATGAATCGTTGTATATTTTCCTTCTAGTCGCTTTCCAGAGCGAATATAGAAAGGTGTACCTTCCCATTCTGGTAAATCAATTAAAACTTTGGCTGCGAAATATGTTTCAGTGGTTGACTCAGCATCTACCTTATCTTCATCACGGTATGCTTTGTACTCATTGGATTCGCTCGCTCCATATTGGCCTCGAACGACATTTTCTTGTAATTCAGCAACAGAATCATATTGATGTAGATTTTTTAAGATATGAATTTTTTCTTGACGAATCGACTCAGGCTCATCGTCCTTTGGTTCGTTCATAGCAACTAATGAAAGCATTTGAAGTGCATGATTTTGTATCATGTCTTTAGATACACCACTATTTTCATAGTAGTCACCACGATCTTCAACACCAACTTCTTCAGCAAGCGTAATTTGAACATGATCGATATTCTCTTTATTCCAAATTGACTTTAACATGATGTTACTAAAGCGTAAATTTAGGAGTGACTTAACAAAACCTTTTCCTAAATAATGGTCAATACGGTAAATTTCATTTTCTTCAAAAGAAACTTGAAGTTGTTCTTGTAATTCATTGGCTGAATTAAAGTCATTTCCGAATGGTTTTTCGATAATTAATCTGTTATAACCTTGTTCCGTAGCTAAGCCAGAACCTTTAATATGCTGCGTAATTATAGGGAATAGACTAGGCGAGAGTGAGATATAGAAGATTCGATTCCCTTGTGTTTGATACTTTTCCTCTAACTCTAAAGCTAATTCTTGTAAATTATGATACTCATCTTCATCATTCACATCGTGTGATTGATAATAGAAGTGTGATGCAAATTCTTCAGCATGTGCTTGGTCATCAATTTCATTTTTAATACTGTTTAGGACTACCTCACGCAAATAATCGTCTGTCCAAGGGCGACGAGCAGTTCCTATTAATGCAAAATGTTCAGATATATAATTGTTTTTGTATAATCGATATATTGCTGGAAATAACTTACGGGCAGCTAAATCACCCGTAGCTCCGAACAATGTAATGAGTAAACGATATTTTTCCATGAAATCCCTCCATCTGTAACAACCAATATTATAGCTTAAAAATGACCTAGTTACAATTTAAGGAGAAAAAAATCTAATAATTTGTTCATTTTATTCTAATATTACTATGGTTTGTTTTTTTTAACCGATACTTGTATAATTTGACATGTTAGTAAAAAGTACAGTGAAAGGAGTATATTATGAAATTATTTAAAGAATTACCATTGAAACAATTTATTCAAGATGCGTTATTAGACATTCACTTTGAAACTTTAACGCCTGTTCAAGAAGAAGTTATTCCACAAGCTTTAGATGGACAAAGTTTAATTGTTCAATCCCAAACCGGCTCAGGAAAAACACATAGTTTTTTAGTGCCCATCTTAAACCAAATTGATGCAGATGCAAATGAAGTCCAAGCAGTAGTTACTGCACCAAGTAGAGAATTAGCAGAACAATTATATAATGTAGCAATTCAACTTGCTGAATTTTCAGAAAAACCAATCAAAGTCGTGCGTTATATCGGAGGTACTGATAAGCAACGTCAACTTGAGAAATTACAAAATAATGAACAACCTCAATTAGTTATTGGTACTCCGGGGAGAATTTTCGACTTAATGTCTGAAAATGCACTTTGGGTTCAATCAACCAAAACATTCGTTGTTGATGAAGCTGACATGACAATGGATTTAGGATTTTTATCGATAGTAGACGAGATTGCCTCAAGAATGCCGGAAGAATTACAAATCATGGTTTTCTCAGCAACAATCCCTCAAACATTAGAAGTGTTCTTAAATAAATATATGACGGCACCAAAAGTAATCGAAATCGATAATCAAGGTGTAATCGCTGATATGATTGAGAATTACTTAATCTATACGCGGGGCAGAGATAGAGCGGAGATAGCTTATTCCTTACTAACAATGGGTGAGCCATATTTAGCACTGATCTTCTGTAACACAAAGCAATATGCCGATGAAGTCAGTCATTTCTTAAAAAATAAGGGACTAAAAGTAGCGACGATTCATGGCGGACTAACACCTAGAGAACGTAAAAGAGTGATGCGACAAATTCGTGATCTAGAATTCCAATATGTCGTCGCGACAGATTTAGCTGCCCGTGGTATTGATATTCCAGGAACGTCTATGGTTATTAATATGGAAATTCCTACTGAATTAGAATTCTTTATCCACCGAGTTGGTCGTACCGGACGTAACAATATTAAAGGTGTTGCTTATACTTTAATTGAGCCTGACAATGAACGTGACATTCATACTTTAGAGAAAAAAGGGATTGAATTTGAGCACGTTGACATCATAAAAGGTGAAATTAGAGAAGTTAAAGCTAGAAATGCTCGTGCAAAACGTGAAGACAAAAAGAAAAATGAAGATACTGTGATTAAAGGTATGATTCAACGTAATAAAAAACGTAAAGTAAAACCAGGCTATAAGAAAAAATTAGATCGACAAATCCAATCACATAAACGAACACAAGCACGACAAAATAGCCGCAAGAAATAACAAAAAACCAGCTTTCCAAATTTTAGTGGAAGCTGGTTTTAATTTTGTTAAATTTATTTTTCTTCATCATTATTGTCATCGTTGTCTTGACTCTCAGTATCATCTTTAAAGTCTAAATCGATTGTATCGATTTCATCAAGGTTATTCATAATAGTATGAATAAATTTAGTATGGTTTTTAAAAGCAAGATACAATAGGAATAAAGTAATAGCAGCTAAAGTAAACTGTGTTGCGACGAATCCCGGAATCAGTATCGACATTAACTCCAGTAATAGAATTGGCACAAATGAGATTACAACTGTTAACTTCAGTCTTGCTTTGAAATTAATGGCTCTAGTCAGTCGAACATTAAAGAAACCAGCCATAATACTGATTAATATAATTTGGAACCAGTAAACGAAGAAAGCAGTCACTAGCATTACTACAAACATCATTGTATTAATTGAAAATGATTCTTCAACAATATAATTTAAGAATAATTCAAAGCGATGATTGTTTGCAAAAAGATAATCATAACCTGGGATTTCTTGAACAACCTCACCAACAGTTAGAAAGGCGTAATCCTCAATAATAAAGATCCCAAAAGGGGAACTAGGCATCAACATTTCTCTTTGTTCAGCGGGAATTTCAGTTTCAAAGCCCATTTCTGTATTGACGGAATCATCAATGACAATTTGCACTGAATCGGATTGATAATAGAGTGGTTTTTCTCCTTCAGCTATATTCAAAGTTCCTTCTGATAAAGAATACTCTGGAATATACTCAACAGCGTTAGAGAAGTCATCTGAAATTTGTGAAAAAACTGGAATAATATTAACAAACATCGCTAGTGTCATTGCTAATATCGAACCAAAAGCAACCAAATGAATATATTTCCACGGCACATTTATCGATTCAATATAATAGCGAGGGTTCTTTAACCCTAGTTTAAGTAAATTAAATATTTTCTTCATTGAACCGTCCTTTACTAATTAAATTCATTAATTTATCATACCAAAGTCAATTGAATTATCAAGTAAATTTATGACTTTGCCTTTCTTTAAATAGTAACTTATTTATATTAAATCAATGTGTACTCAAGTTATTTATGTATGATCTGAATTTAGTCAGTTTCCACGCTGATATTTTTTTGAGAGGTCTTTCTATCCCAATAAATAATACCTACTAAACTGATTATACCAATCAAGCTCGATATGCCTCCAAAGACAATCGAACGAGGGAAGTAAGTTAATTCAACATTGTGTTGACCACTTGTCATAGGTATCGCCATTAAAGTATCACTTAATACACTTACCGGTTCAACACTTGTGCCATCCACAGTTATGTCCCAAGCTGCATCATAAGGGATCGTGAATAAGACATAAGCGTCATCTTGTTCAATGGAAATATTTCCTTTGATGTGATTGTGACTAGACTGGGTCACATTAAACTTATTATCTTCTTTAGTATCCATCATCTCTTCATAACGCTCTAAGTCAAATTCGTATAATTCAAGTAAATTTGCTTGCAATTCTTCTTCCTCAAGCTCTACATCAAAGTATTGATCTTCACGAACAGTGTCATAACTGGCGTTGTAAACTTGACGTCTCCTAAATGGTGAATAGAATCGATAATGATTAGAGTTTAAATCAAACGAAACATTCTTACTTGAGAACTGACTTGGTATACTAAAGTAGTATGGGTTTCGACTAGTTGTTTCAAAATGCCAACGGATTCTCGGTGTTTGCGCATCGTTTTCTGTTGTATCAACATATGTATAATAATCTCCATCTCCGGTATCCCTTACTTCGACATTTTCATAAGTGACATCCGTAAAGTCATGCTCTGTAAAGTAAGGAGCGCCATTACCGTTATAATCTATGAGACTTAATAATAATTCTTGGTTTTCAATAGGTCTATGTGATGTAAAATCAATTCCATCATTGGCAATATTTGAACTCACTTCCATGCCAATACCAAAGTTTCTTTCGTTTTCGTATACTTTTACCCTTGAATATTGAGTCGAGATAGGGTGGAATTCCATATCTAAATCAGTGGCTTCTGGATATAAGACATAACCTTCGTCCGCTGTGTGTTCGCTCGAATTCGTCGTTGGGGCTAAGAAATAACGAATATTAAAGAAATCATCTAAGAATAGCGTGCCGTTAGTATAGGTTGCAAAGCCATTACCATCAGGTAAGCCAAGATAACCATATAACTCAGGGACATGCGCTTCGATGGTAGAGCCAAAGTGATCCATACCACTATAGTGTGTATACATCGCTTCGTTTTTAGTACGCATAAATGTTTTGTTTATTCGATAGAAATCATTATTTGGATGACGTAAACCAGCTAAACTTTGG
The DNA here is from genome assembly GCF_045528545.1 of Ruoffia sp. FAM 26254. Taxonomy (NCBI): domain Bacteria; kingdom Bacillati; phylum Bacillota; class Bacilli; order Lactobacillales; family Aerococcaceae; genus Ruoffia; species Ruoffia sp. FAM 26254. Next base: position 9,206 of record NZ_JBGQQY010000047.1, on the reverse strand, counting down.
TTTAGTGTTTCAGTATAATCTTCAAATTTCGATTGTTGTACATAATTAATATCTGACATAATAATATACGCATTAATGAATAGTTCGCTAAAGACAAATATTAACAGTATCGAGTTTAGAATGATTTTTTTAGGTCTTTCTAATTGATTAATTACGACAAAGGCCAAGAAGAAAGCCAGAGAAATAAAGATGTTAATATTATTTAAGAAAGTATATTCATCAATCCATAAATAATAACCAGAGAATAAAGCCATCGCAACAATGGCAGTAATTAATACACCAAGCGGGAAATGCTTTGGTTGGTTCTTAAAGGCTTTAATGGCCATTACAAGTAGAAAGAAACTTGTCGTGAACGAGAATCTAAAGTGATACCAAATTGGGAATTGTCCGCCATGCCAAAGTTTATTAAATAAATCAAATCTAAAAGAAAGTCCAAACACTGTAAAAATCAATATCGCAACGATTTTTTCAGACAATTTAATTTTTTTATTAATAAAGAAAAGACCTACAAAGAAGATAACTAACATCCCAGCATAGATATTAGGAGAACCTGAAGACATTTCATCAAAGTTGAAACTACCAACGAATAGTTTTGACGCAATATCTTGAATTGTATGAGCAACTTCCCAATCTAACTCAAATTCCATGTAACTTCCTTTGTTTTGGGTTAGAGAGACATAGGTCGGAATAAGGGTAATTCCAGCTATTAAAGCTGCGATGATTGAATGAATTCCAAATCGGAAGTATGAGACAATCGTTTCTTTAATGTTGAATGCATTTTGTTTTTCGACGATGACAAAGAGTGCATATATTGCTAAGAAAAGACAAATCATATAAGCGATATAATAATTCGCAATTAACATAATTGCTAACGAACCAACATAAAGTAAGCGACTCTTTCCACTTATTAATTGATCCAAACCTAAGGCAATAAGCGGTAATAATACTAAGCCATCTAACCACATTATATTTAACTGATACACAATGGTATAACTCATGAAAGTATAGGATAAGCTAAAAATGATTGATGGAAGCGTACTTAAGTCATATTTCTGACGCGAGAAGTACATAAATGTTAAGCTACTTGCCAGTAATTTGAGGTAAGTAATTAACGTTACTGCTATTTCAAAGTTTGACTCGTTAAATAATAAAAAAATCAAATTAAAGGGACTCAACAAGTAGTATGCCCATAAACCTATCATTTCTCCACCTATCGCTTTTTCAAAGCTGTAAAGGAGCATTTCAGGCGAATGGGTTAAAGTTTCTTTATACATACTAAAGAAATCAATATATTGTTGACCTAAATCAACAGTAAGCATTGTATCTTTACCAAAAGGCGCAAATTGAAAAACTATTGCAAGCCCGATAAAGAAAATCGATACAAAAAAACTATTTAATAAATATGGTTTAAATTTATTTATCATTTTGTGACTCCTAACGAAATTAATAATCCTATCATATACTAACAAAGAAAAATCTGGTAATCATCTTTTTAGTGTGTAAAATTTATGAAGATTAAATAAAGATTGATGTTACTCTTTGGCTTTGATACAATTTTGATTAATTGTTTGATATAATAATCAGGTGAATTTAAACTATTAGAGGGGAGAAGATAAATGGCACTTTACAAAATAAAGCAAAAGAAAACACGTTCGCATATACCTGGACGATTGAATCTCTTGTTTTTTATTTCGTTTTTGGTGTTTACTGTGTTATTTATCCGATTAGGATATATTCAATTATATAGTGGTGAACGTTACTCCAATATGGTAGAACGAACCGAATCAACGTTATCAACTGGTTCAGTACCCAGAGGGATGATGTACGATAGTAATGGGAATATTTTAGTGGGTAATAGACCGGAGCAAGCCATTCTTTATACACGTGATCGTGATTCAAGAGTGTCGGCTCAAGATATAGTAGATATTGCAACACAACTTGCTTCATTAATTGAAGTTCCAACGTCTAATTTAACTGAACGTGATTTAAAAGATTATTTCATTATTAAGAATGAAGACTTAGTTAATAGTCGTTTAACTGAAGATGAGTTATTATTGCCTGGACCTGAGTTATATAGCGTCCAATTGGAATACGTTACGGATGAAGATATTCAATTTAGTAACGCTGAAATGAAGATTGCGGCATTATTTAAACAAATGAATAGTGCCTATGCCTTATCGACCGTCACAGTGAAAAATCAAAATGTGACAAAAGAAGAGGTTGCACGTGTATCTGAACAATTAAGTCAATTGCCTGGTATTAGTATTGGGACCGATTGGCAACGTGTATATCCAATGGGAGAAATGTTTAGATCGATCTTCGGTCAAGTTTCAACTGAACAGGGCGGTATACCAAGTGAATTAGCTCCAGAATTACTTCGTCGTGGTTATGCTATGAATGACCGTGTTGGAATGAGTTATCTTGAACAAGAATATGAGAATGCCCTAAAAGGTACAAAATCATTATTTAACTTTGTGACAGATTCTTCAGATGATATCTTAGAAAATGATATGTTATATAAAGGAACTAAAGGGGATAATTTGGTTCTGACAATCAATTCTGAATTCCAAAGTAAACTAGATGAAATTGCTGAAAATTCATTGAGAACGATGGAACAACAAGGACTGAATGACCGTGTATACATCGTTGCATCAAATCCAAAAAACGGGGATATCTTAGGTATCTCAGGAAAACGATTTGAATACAATGAAGATACAGATTCTTATTATACGGACAAAATCGTTGATGATACACTTGGAGCGATTAATACGAGTTATGGTATGGGGTCAAGTATAAAACCTGCCATGGTAGCTACAGGTTACATGGAAAATGTTATTTCTTTAGATAATAATATCCTAGTGGATGAGCCGTTGAAATTCCAAGCCTCACAAGTAAAAACATCAGTATTTAACCGTACTGGCGAAATGCCAATTGATGATATTGAAGCTTTACAAAAATCATCGAATATTTATATGATTAAATTAGCGATGATGATTGGTGGGCAGATGACTTATGAAGAAAATGACCGCTTATCTATTCATGATAACACAATCAATATCATACGTGATTATTTAGCTCAGTTTGGTTTAGGAACAACTACCGGAATTGACTTGCCTGTTGAATCAGCTGGATTTAGTCCAGAAAGTGATCAACTTGTAAGTGCACTCGATTTATCCTATGGACAATTTGACCTGTATACACCTTTACAATTAGGACAATACGCAGCAACTATCGCTAATGGCGGTATACGTTATGCACCTAGACTAGTTAAAGAAATACGTGGAACGGATGCGAATGGAGAATTAGGTTCTGTTAAATCATCGAATGAAACTGAAATCATGAATGTTATACCAATTGATGAAGCAGCGATGGAGCGAATTCATGAAGGGATGAGACAAGTATCGCACACACTTGACGGCACTGCGCGTTATCTATTCATGAATTACCCAATTGAAGTTGGATCTAAGACAGGGACTACAGAGGCATTCTATTCTGGCCCGATCCAATATGCACAAAATCAACCGGTAACTAACGCGACATATATTGGTTTTGCACCATTTGATGATCCAGAAATTGCTATTTCAGTAGTTATTCCATATTTAGAAGAAGAAAACTGGGGACGTGAAAGTACTCGTGTTGCCCACCAAGTTATGAACGCTTATTTCGAAATGCAAGCTGAAACAAGTGGGACAATTGAAACATACTTAGATAGTCCAGCTACTCAAGAAATTAACTAATAGAAACACACCCACTTTCTAAATGGAAGTGGGTGTTTCTTTGTACAAAAAAAGCTTTGTGGGTAAAATTTAATCCACAAAGCTAAATTCTTTATATTAATAGTAGTAATATGCTCCATCTGTAATCATTGAAGCGATATCGTGAATACTCATATCAGAATTCAATTCAAAATCTCCGGCTTGGATCACAGCATTTAAATCCCACTCATCTAATAAGCTTTGGAATTCGTCAGCTGAGTCAATAAATCCGTCTGATTCTAGTCGAGCAGCAATTTCACTAGATGCTTCGCCTGAAGCAATCGTGAAGCTGCCTTCTAAGTCTGGTTGAGCTTCGGATACTTCACCTGTTTCTGAAACTGAATTATCAGCTTCAGTATCTGTGTCAGTACCAATGTCCGTTGTCTCTGTATCAGATTCATCGTTATTTGTTTCCGTGCCAGTATTATCAAGTTGAGCAACAAGTGATTCGTTAGCTTCTGTTAAGCTGCTTATCTGTTTTTGCGCAGATGATTCGTCTTGATTACCTCCAGAAGATAGTGATTCATTTAATGAATCACGCTCTACAACTAAAGAACTTACTTGTTCTTCATATTGACTTATCTGCTCTTGATCGCCAGAGCCGAGTAGAGAGTTAACTTGTAACCCTTCAACTGGGGCTTGACCTTGAACAAAAATGGCGAAAGCGCCTGATAAAATGCCGGCAGAAAGAAATCCGATACCTAATGAACGTAATGTGTTTTTTTTCATCGAATGTTCCTTTCTAACGATTTTCAATATAATCGTCAATAACTTTTTGAATCGTTACTGAGTTCAATTGAACTTCTTGACTGATTTCATGCATTGTATAACCTTGAGAGTAAAGACGGATAATCATTTCGTGTTGATTATCTGAAACTTCTTCTATCTCTTGTGATTCTACAAGTTCTTCATCGTATACTTCATCAGTTGAATTATATACAACTGTTTCGTTATATGGTGTGTTTTGAGATTTTTCAAGTTCAGCTAAACGAGTTTTGATTGCGTATAACTCTTCTGATTGTTGAACTGTATATTCATTCATTTGCTCAGTAACATCTTGGTCATCTCCTGCGAAGAATGAAGCAATTAATAAGATAATTGCAATGACTAATAAGGCAATGACTAAAATCCAAATGTCCATAAAGCACCTCTTTCCGTGAGTTTGTATTCTTACTTCATATAATTTTATCAAATCTGCAACAAGATTCAACTCTAAGCATGTTACAGATTCGTAATAATTTAAATTCATTTTACCAATATATATGGAAAAGAGCAAAATATAAAGAGTTTTTTGAAAATAATATTTGTTACTTGCACATTTTGTGATATAATATTTTGGTATTGTATAGAGAATACATTAAAAATCAAAACTCAATTAAGTTTGGAGGGATAATAATGCGCATTAATATTAATTTAGAATGTACTGAGTGTGGAGAACGTAATTACTTAACAAATAAAAACCGTCGTAACAACCCTGATCGTTTAGAGAAAAATAAATATTGCCCTCGTGATCGCAAAGTTACACTTCACAGAGAAGTTAAAAAATAAGTCTATATAACACGATACAGAGATTCATCGAGAAATCGAGGATCTCTGTATTTTTTTGCTTATATTTTAATCCATTAAAAGCATCATGTAATTTAACTGAATTACTATGGTTTACTAGGGGCAAACTATGGTAGAATACATGAGTGCATGGGAGGAGAGCGGATACAAATGAGAGATAATATAAGTGAAAAGGTAAAAATTCGACGTTCAACGCTCGCTTCACTGAAAGCCATGGATGAAAATCATCGCAAGAAGCTAGAAGCCAATTTAAGCGAGCAATTAATCAATTATATAAATGCTAATCAATTTCAATCGATTGGTTTTTATTACGGTTTTCATCCTGAAATTAACACGCCATTAATTATGGAAGAGATATTTAAATTAACAAATAGTTCATTATATTTGCCTAGAATAGAAGCTAATTATCAATTAAGCTTTCGTGAATATCAAGACGAAACTCAATTAGAAACGGTTCAAAGAAAAATCAGACAACCGAAAAGTGATGCAAAAAGCATTCATATAGAAGAGATTGATTTATTAATCGTCCCAGGTGTTTCTTATCAAGAGAATGGCTATCGGATTGGTTTCGGTGGAGGCTATTATGATAGAGCCCTTGCAGGTGCTAATATCGATACCGTGTCACTCATCTTTAATGAGCAACTTTACCCTAATGTATCATGGAAGGTTGAGGCGCACGATATTCCGATTAAAAAGCTGATTATTCCAGGAAAAGGAGAATTTGATGAACAATCAATTTAAAGTGTATAATCAAAAGCAATATAGACCATTTATGACCTATATATTTTTAGGTATTAATGTCGCTGTCTACGTATTTATGCTATTAAAGTATCATACAACAACGGATATTATGGCATTACTTGAGATGGGAGCCAACTTTTCACCCGCGGTGATTATCTTTAATGAATGGTGGCGACTATTAACTGCGGCCTTCATCCATATCGGTTTTTCACATATTTTAATGAATGGAATTTCATTGTATTTTTTAGGTATGGATTTAGAGAAGATACACGGTCACGGTAAATTTGCATTAATTTACTTAATTTCGGCGATTGGGGGAAACTTATTTTCCTTTGCATTTAACGTGAATGTTTCTGCAGGGGCATCCACGGCAATATTTGGGATGTTTGCGAGTTACTTAGTGTTAGCGTATTTAAACCCAGATTCACCCATATTTAAACAAAGGGCGAGTACATTCACAGTTTTACTAGTATTGAATTTCTTGAATGGTTTATTTACATCAGGAATTGATAATTGGGGACATCTTGGTGGGACGATATTTGGTGCTTTAATGACGTTTGCGGTTGGTTTTGGATCAAAGCGAACATTAACAAGGATAAATCGTCTACTAGCTATTTTAGCTATGCTCGTGATCGCACTGATACTAGTATTTATCGGTCGTAATCGGATTTTAAGTTAATATTTTAAATAAATGATAATAAATGAAAATAGAGGAGTCAGGTAGGAAATGAATATTTTATTATTTCTTTTAGCGTTAATCGCTATCGGTTTAGTTGCTTATGGGATTTATTTGTTAGTATTATGGGTGATGCGTAAACAATCCGCAGAAATGGCTGAAAGTCATGAGATTAGAGAGAACATCCGTAAAGTTCAAATTATTGATGTGAGAGAAACACCAGAATTTGATGCTAATCATATATTAGGAGCAAGAAGTATACCGATGTCACAGTTTAAGCAAAGATTCAGAGAAATCCGTAAGGATAAACCTGTGTATTTATATGATGATGCATTGAATTATGCATCAAGAGCAGCCAATATCTTAAAAAAAGAAGGCTATGATAAGATTTATATCTTAAAAGGTGGCTTTTCAAGTTGGACTGGAAAAGTTAAATCAGAACTATAATCGACTATTGAAAAAAGACACGCTACATCTGAAAAGATGTGACGTGTCTTTTGCTTTAGTTAAATGTAGATAAACTAACCATTAAACTTATAACAACTGAAGCTAGCATAATTACTACCATTGCAATTGCGACAAATCTAACAATTCGATCCATCTTTGATTTTTTACCTTTATTCGATTGAGCCGCAAGTTTATTCCAATTTCTTTTTTTCGATTTAGCCATATTGCATATCCCTCACTTTTGTAGCCATTATTATAATTGTAAATATAAAAAACGTCAAATCAATCATAGAGAACAATTATGAATAGACTATAAATAAGTATTGAATAATATATTTCTCATCAAATATTTAAATATAGATGTAAACCTTTAATATTCTAATAAAATCTGCTAAAATAGTAAAGGAATCATAAGGAGGCAAATAAACATGACAAAACAACAAATTGGTGTAGTGGGTATGGCCGTAATGGGTCGTAATATCGCATTAAATATTGAAAGCCGTGGCTACTCTGTTTCACTTTATAACCGTACGGATTGGAAAACAACAGAAGTTGTTGACGAAAATCCAGATAAGAATTTAGTGGCAACATATGACATTGAAGAATTCGTTAATTCATTGGAAAAACCACGTAAAATTTTATTAATGGTTCAAGCTGGTAAAGGTACAGACGCAACAATTGAAAATTTATTACCTCATTTAGATAAAGACGATATTTTAATTGATGGTGGGAATACGTTCTTTAAAGATACAATTCGTCGTAATGAATATTTAGCAGATTCAGGCATTAACTTTATTGGTGCAGGAATTTCTGGTGGTGAAGAAGGGGCACGTTTTGGACCGTCAATCATGCCAGGTGGCCAAGAAGAAGCTTATGCTTTAGTCAAAGATATCTTAGAAGCAATCTCAGCTAAAGCTGAAGATGGTCAACCATGTGTAACATACATTGGTGCTGATGGTGCAGGACACTATGTGAAGATGGTTCATAATGGTATTGAATATGGAGATATGCAATTAATTGCAGAATCATATGACATTATGCACCGTGGTTTAGGTATGTCTGCTCAAGAAATTGGTGACATCTTTACTGAATGGAATAATGGTGAGTTAGATAGTTTCTTAATGGAAATTACATCACATATTCTAAAAACTACGGATCCAGAAACTGGTAAAGCAATGGTCGAAGTGATCATGGACCGTGCAGGAAACAAAGGGACAGGTAAATGGACTTCGCAAAGTGCACTAGACCTAGGTGAGCCATTATCATTAATTACTGAATCTGTATTTGCTCGTTTCATCTCAGCTCAAAAAGAGGAACGTGTTAAAGCAAGTAAGATTATTCCTGCGATTGAAGCAGAAATGGAAGTGACTGAAGAAGAAAAGAAAGACTTTATCGAATTGATTCGTAAAGCGTTATACTTCAGTAAAATCATGAGTTATGCTCAAGGATTTGCTCAATTACGTGCAGCAAGTGAAGAAAATGAATGGAACTTACCATACGGTGAAATCGCTAAGATCTGGCGTGAAGGATGTATTATCCGTGCTAAATTCTTACAAAACATTACTGATGCGTACGAAAAAAATGCAGACTTACAAAACTTAATGTTGGATGATTACTTCTTAGACATTGTAACGAAAAATAACAGTGCCGTAAGAGGGGTAGTTTCTAAAGCAATCGCAGCAGGAATTCCAGTACCAACATTCTCAGCAGCTATTGCATATTACGATTCATATCGTTCAGAAGTTTTACCTGCGAATATTATTCAAGCACAACGTGACTTCTTCGGTGCACACACATATAACCGTGTGGACAAAGAAGGAACATTCCACTTCTTATGGAACGAAGGTAAAGAAGAAGAAATCGATTGGTAATATGTTTCATTACAAATTAATATCACATGAGATTTCGGCCGTAAACATTGGCTCTTTGTCAAATAGGGTTGATGACTCATTTTAATCAAGATCAAGCAGCATAAGTTGTTGCTTGATCTTTTTTATTTGTCTGAGGGACATATAATCGCG